>JAHHLP010000516.1 GCA_018679295.1 Rhodothermia bacterium | reverse complement strand
CGATGTGACCTTCCTGGGTCGCGTGCCAATGGATCCGCGAATGGCATGGCTGACCGATCGCGGGCTCAATTTTCTCGGTGAGCATGGCGATCGTCCGGCAGCGCAGGCTGTCGGGCAGGTGGCGAGGTCCGTGGAGAAGCTGGTAGCTTCCGCCGGCGCAAAGGAAGGGAAGACGGGGTCGGACGGTGTGACCGCAGGCGCTTCGGGTGCAGCAGCGGATTCGCTGGGCGAACCTGCTGCTGCGTCAAGCGGGAAGACCAATTCGGACGGCGAACCTGCTGGTGCGTCGGGTGGGACTACTGATTCGAATGACGGACCCGCGGCCGCGGCCCGACCAAAGACTAACGTATCGCCGGCTTCCGACGTCACGACGTCTGAGAAATAGAGAGAGACTAGCGACATGAAATTCCTTTGCGTCGAGTGCGACGAGCCGATGAAGCTGCAGCGGACCGGCGGTCCGGACAACGGCTCGATGTCGGTCCTTTTCGGATGCCCGTCCTGCGGCCGCGAGGTAGCGATGCTCACCAATGCGATGGAGACCCAGATGGTGCGGTCGTTGGGCGTCAAGATTGGTGCTGGTGGTGGCAGTGCGTCGGCGCCTATGGGGACGATTCGCGAGTCGCTCGTGTCGGGGTCTGGCAATGATCACGGTGCCGGAGCTCAGGTTGGCGGTTCCAACCCAGCTTCAGAGGCGGCGTCGGGCAAGGGGCCGGCAGAGTCCGGCGATGTTCCACTAGATCATGCGCCCGATCACCCTGATGGTGCCGAGTCGGGAGGCAAGTGCCCGTTCACCGGCATGGTCAACGACGCCTTCGCTGGCGCGGAGCTTACAGATGGGGAGCTTGTATGGACCGCCGAGGCGTTAGAGCGGCTCGAGCGCATTCCGTCCTACGTCCGATCGATGGTCGAGAAGGGGATCGTAGAGTACGCGAAGGAGACGGGGGTTACCGAGATTGACGGTGACTTCATGGACGCGGCGAGGGGCCGGTTCGGGATGTAGTCGTTGTGGGGAAAGGTCCAAAGCGTTGACGTGGGGCTCCGTTAGAAGCGGCGAGTTTGGTTTCAGCGTGTCGGCGATTCCTCTAGAGACGATGCCTGCTCGAAACGACATCAACTCATGCTTTTCCAGTCGAATTGAATTACCATTCCAACGATGACATATTGAAATATGGGATCTCGCGTCCGCGCTCATTTCTTAGTATTGATCAGGAGGTAGCAATGACAACCCACAAGTCTGTCTTGGTGGCACTTCTATGCTCAGTTTTTTCGACCATCGCGGCGGCCCAGACGACCATTCGGATTGCGGACCTGGATGGCACTAACGGCTTCAAGCTGACGGGGCTTGACGGTGGCGACCGGAGCGGTAACGGGATCGCTTCGGGAGATGTCAACGACGATGGCATCGATGATCTCATCATCTCAGCGCCGTACGCCAACCTCGGGCAGTCGTTGGAGACGGGAGAGACGTACGTGGTGTACGGAAGTCGCGCTGGGTTCGCGGCAAGCTTTGATCTCTCGTCCCTGGACGGTTCGAACGGATTCTTGATTTTGAGTCTGGACGTACAGGATCGAAGCGAGGGTCGGCTTTCGGCAGATGTCAATGGGGACGGAATCGACGATATCATTCTAGGTGGTACAGGCGGGATTGGCCAGCTGCTGCGCGGTGTGACGTACGTCGTCTATGGTTCATCGGGCGGAATCACAACACCGTTTTTGCTGTCGGCGCTGGATGGATCCAACGGCCTGCTGATTCGCGGCATCGATTCGCAGGAGGGGAGTTCACCTAGTGCCGTAGGCGATCTCAACGGAGACGGCGTCGACGATCTCTTGATCGGTGCAACGGGCGCGAATCCGTCGGGGAAGATCCGGGCAGGACGGTTGTATGTGGTCTTTGGTGGACCAGCGCTGGGTGCGTCGGTAGACCTGAGCGCGCTGGACGGATCGAATGGATTTGTCATCGAAGGGGCATCAGCCGACCACATGATTGGAAGCCGTGTCGCAGTGGGAGATATCAATGCTGACGGCGCGAACGACATCGTTGTTGCGGCTAACAGCGCGAGTGCCGGGAGTTTCTTTGGCGCGGGCAAGGTCTTTGTCTTCTTTGGTAGCGCCGCCGGATACGATGCCAGCTATAGCCTCGCTGATCTGGACGGCAGCAATGGCTTCGTCCTCGAGGGAGGTTCGGACAACTTCACGGCAGGCGCAGCCGTTGCGTCGGCCGATCTAAACGACGACGGGGCGGACGATATACTGATCGGTGCGAACGTTACGCTTGAGACGGACACTACCTATGTCGTATTCGGCGGACAGGCGTCGTGGCCGGCGACGTCCGTGCTGTCATCATCGAATCCATTGGTCAGTAGCGGGATTGTTGGTGCCACGGTGCCGGGTCCCGCGCAGCAGCAGCTCGGGATGGCGTTTGCTATTGGAGACCTGAATGACGACGGGACTGACGATGTCTCCGTGGGTGCTCCAGGCTTCAACGGAGGAGCGTACACGTATTCGGTTTTCGGGCAGACTCCGTTTCCTGCCCTGTTGGATGTCTCGCTTCTCGATGGTAGCAACGGTTTCGCGAGCGTCAGCAGTGGTGGGACCGGGCACGCCACTCGTCTGGCAACGGGCGACATCAACGGCGACGGGCGAGACGATGTACTTATTGGCGCTCCGCTTTACCCGATCGACCCTTTCAGCACTGCAGGAAATAACGGTGGCGAGTCCTACGTTGTCTTCAGTCCGGTGTCCGGTTCGGTTGGATACGACGAAGTGGTGCCGGGTGGCGATCGCGTCCAGCTTTTTCAGAACGCGCCGAACCCGTTTCAGCAGTTAACTACCATTCGGTTCGAGGCTGCGAAGCAGGGTCAAGTCCGTCTCGATGTTTATGACGTACTGGGTCGTCATGTTACGACGCTCGTGGATGACTGGCGGCCGGCGGGGTTGCATGCGGTAGATTTTAGTATCAGAGATCTGGCCTCGGGCATGCTCTATTATCGGCTGACTACCGGGCAGGAAACCGTGACGCGCATGATGACGAAAATACAATAGGATTGATTTCGTGCGATCTGAACGGGACTTCTAGGGCCATGATCGCAGCGAGGGTTACTTTGGTGTAGGATTAGATGCCGGCTTCGTCAAAGCGCCCGGCGTTCGCAAGCGCCCCCACCCATGCTTACTCAAATTATCGTCCTGTTCGCGGTAATCGCAGTTGGCCTCCTGTTCGGTCGACTCCGGTTGGCCGGGGTGTCTCTCGGCACGTCCGGCGTCATCTTCAGCGCGCTGGTGGCCGGTTACCTCGGATACGGAGTACCGGGTGGAGTAGGCACGATCGGTCTCGTGCTCTTTGCCTACGGAGTGGGCATTACGGCCGGGCCGGGTTTCTTTGCATCCTTTCGGCAGCAGGGCAAGAAGTTCGCGGCGCTTGCGCTCGTGCTCGTGGGGCTCGCAGCTGCCGTCACGTGGGCGCTTGCGATCCTTTTCGAGCTTCCGCCGGATCTTGCTGCCGGCATGTTTGCGGGTGCCCTCACCAGTACGCCGGGACTGGCGGCCGTCATGGAATCACTGCCGGCGGGCAGTCAAGCGCCGGTCGGCTATGGAATCGCATACGCCTTCGGAGTAATCGGAGTGGTCTTGTTCGTGCAACTCCTCCCACGCGTGCTATCGATCGATCTCGACGAACTTGGGCGATCGCTCGCCGCGAAAGATTCGAGCCGGCGCCAGATTCGGCGCGTGCTGGTCGAGGCCGTGAATCCAGCCGTGATCGGAAAGCGTGTCTCCGAACTCGAAATGGTAGCGAATGCCAATTGCCAGATTACGCGGGTCCTCGAGGGCGATCGGCTTGTCCCTGTTTCAAAAGATCATGTTATCCGCGATGGCGACCACCTCTGGCTCATCGGTCGGGAATTCAGGCTGGAGCCCGTGGTCACCATGATCGGACGCCGGTCGGATCGGACAGACTACGTTGTCGACACCGACCGACTGCAGCGCCGGGTCGTCGCGACGTCCCGTGCGCTTGTCGGCAAGTCACTCGGCGAACTGAGGTTGCTTTCGACGCATGGCGTTACCGTATCCCGCATGGCGCGGCACGAAGTCGAATTCGTACCCGATCCCGACGACGTTGTCCAGTGGGGAGACGCCCTCACCGTCGTGGGTAAGCCGGAGGATCTGGATGCCTTTGCAGATTTCGCCGGACATCGGGAAAAGTCGTTCGATCAGACTGACCTGATATCCCTGGCGTTGGGACTCCTTCTCGGCGTCGTCATCGGTTCGGCCTCGATAGGGCTGGGCGGGGAGTCGTTCTCGCTGGGTTTGGTGGGTGGGCCGATGTTGGTGGCGCTTGTAGTCGGGCACTTCGGCCGGATCGGACGCATCTACGGAAGCCTGCCAAGGGCCTCACGGCTCTTGATGATGGAGTTAGGCCTCGTATTCTTCCTGGCGGCGGCCGGAATAGAAGCCGGAGGTCAGCTCGTGGCGGTGCTTCAGCAGCATGGAACGAGCGTCGTCGTGGCTGCCATCACAGTCGCGATTCTCCCGATGGCGGTGGGAGTACTCGTAGCTCGCCTCGCACTCGGCCTCAACTTCCTCCAGGTACTGGGTGGCGTTTGTGGAGGTATGACCTCAACCCCCGGTCTGGGCGTCCTAACGTCGAAGACGGATTCCGAAGTCCCGGTGGTCAGCTACGCGGCTGCTTACCCGGTGGCGCTGATCCTGATGACGGTCGTCGGGCACCTGCTTGTTGCCGTCTTGATGTAGATGGAAAAGGGTATCTCAGTTACGCCTCCCGCACATGCTCGACTTATTCTATAGCAAATAGGTGTTTCGCCTCGAGGTGCCGGATGGGTGACAAACAGATGTTGCAGGTCTATAAGAAGTTGTCTCGTGGCTTCTATCGCGGTGTCGCACGGTGGCGCGTCGTCCAGTTTCTAAAGAGGCTGATGGGGTCTAAAGTCCCCGGTGATGGACTCGAGGCCGCATACCGCGCGATGGCGCGGGAGGAAAGGCGGGAAAATGCCGCCCGAGAGTGGTCTGAGGGACTGATCTGAGAGCCGCTAACTGAAGTGTGGTATGCAGAACGCGAATGTTCCTACCAACCGCACTGCTGCCCGGCGTTCTTCTCGCCCAGCCACTCCATCAACGGCGCGTAGTAGTCGATGATGGCGGTGGCGTCGATCTCAGGCGAACCGGTGAACGCTTCCAGGGCCTCCTGCCACGGCCGCGACGACCCCATTTGCAGCATGGCGTCGAAGCGTGCGCCGACCTCTTTGTTACCGTAGATGGAGCATCGGTGCAGCGGCCCATCCCACCCGGCTACTTCACAGGCCGTCCGATGAAATTGAAACTGCAGAATGTGCGCCAGGAAGTAGCGCATATACGGTGTGTTGTTGGGGACGTGATACTTCGCTCCCGGGTCGAAGTGATCGGCGGTCCGTTGCACGGGTGCCTTTACCCCTTGGTAATCCTCGCGCAGTTTCCACCACCCTTCGTTGTAGGTCTCCGGCGTCAACTCTCCGCTGAAAACCTGCCATCGCCATTTGTCGACCAGCAGGCCGAACGGCAGGAAGGCGATTTTGTCCAGTGCGGACTGAAGGAGTAGGCCTATGTCCTTCGACGCGTCCGGAACACGGTTCAGCAGCCCGATCTGCCGCAGGTATTCGGGCGTAATGGAGAGCGCAATCATGTCGCCAACGGCTTCGTGGAAGCCGTCGTTTGCGCCTTCGCGATAAACGACGCTCTGGTCCTTGTAGGCACGCTGATAGATGTTGTGGCCGATCTCGTGATGCACCGTCTGAAAGTCGTCGCCGTTGACCTTCGTGCACATCTTGATCCGAATGTCGTCCTCACCGTCGAGGCTCCACGCGGAGGCGTGACAGACGACCTCGCGATCTTCCGGCTTTGTAAACAATGATCGCTCCCAGAACGTCTCCGGCATGGGCTCAAAGCCCAGGGATACGAAGAAGTCATCAGCCGTTCTGAACATCTGATCCGCTTCGTAGCCATTGCCTACGAGCAGTTCGGTGATGTCGTATCCTGGATCTGCATCCGCGGGAGCCACAATTGGAAAGACGTTGGCCCACTGCTGCGCCCACATATTGCCCAGAAGGTGAGCCGGTATGGCGCCCTGCGGATCGACAACGTCTGATCCGTATTCCTGGGCGAGCTCGCCCCTCACGTAGCAGTGCAGCGCATCGTACAGCGGCTTGACCTGCATCCATAACGTATCACTCAGTGCAGCGAATTCGTCTGCATCCATGTCGTACTTGGATCGCCACATATGGCCCAGGTCCTTAAAGCCAAGCTCGCGAGCTCCCTCATTCGCGATTTCCACCATACGGGTGTATTCGTCGGCCATGGGAGGGGACACCTCGCGCCAGTTCGTCCACATCTCGAGCAGTTCATCAGGATCGCGGACCGTACGCATGAGGTCCTCTAGCTCTACGAGTGGTCGACTCGCTCCCCGGTACGTGCCCTTTCCCGTGGAATACATGGACGCAAGCCGGCTCTCAATGTCTGAGAGCTCACGAGCCGCGTTGTCGCCGCGCGGAGCCGGCAGCGTCAGGTCCAACCGGAGCTTGTTCATCTTCCGACGCATGTCGTCCGGCAGATCGATTTCAAGGAAGCGCTTGGTTCCGTTTGCAAGCTCGACGGAGAGTCGCTTCGTCTGGGCATTCGCTCTGGACGAAAGCCAATTCGTGTCGTAGGTAATAAAATTCGCCCTGACCCAATCGACACGCGATTCATACTCCTCGTTCTCCTCCAGCCTTTCTTCTGCGTTAACAAGAAAGTCGGACGCGCTGGCGAGGTTCGTTGGCTGTATGCCGGCGTCTCCCGGACCGCCGCATGAAATCAGCACAGTAAAGAGAGGCAGGAGAAGGTATGCGCAGGAGAATCGACTCGTCATTGTAGCATTCGGGCAGGATAAACGAATGTGCGTCTGGGTGGCGGGTTGCGCGGCGCGGCGTGATCTCGCAACAGCTGTCGCCGGCGCAAGGTCTTCGATTTTGGCGCCAATCATAAAGAATATGCATCTTTGCCGCCTCCCGCAGGAGACCTCACGGAAATCGTCTGTGAATTCTCCTTACGAGCCAATTGTAGACATGACATAACGCATATTGACGGGAAGGGATGAAACAAACGACAGGCTCCCCGCCGCACGGGCAGGGAGCCTGTAGCCTTTGGTCATCTGGTCGCTGCTCAAGGTTGTTATCTGGCGCCAATTGCTTCCGGTTCACCTACAATGATCTCAGGCTGCAACACCGCCTTCAACGTGTGAAGCACCCTGGGCGTCTTCTCGAACGGGACGGACCGCTTCAAGTAGTCGATGGCCCACGAATCATCCGTTGATCCGAGCGCGACAACGGCCATGCGACGAACATTATCGTTTCGGTGGCTGCGATACATGGCGGCCATATCGTGAATAGCCGACCTGTCGAGTGTCAGATCGTCACTGTACTGGATTGCGAGACGAAGTGCTGCAAACCTGAGCCCTTCGACTTCAGAATGAAGCGCATCGCCGAGGACATCCGAGTATTCCGCCCACTGACCGGCCGTCATTGTCGCGGCATTTGTTCCGAGTAGCAAGCTCAGCCTCGCCTCGACGTCAGACGTCTCCGAATTGGTTGTCCCCACATCGAGGGCCTCGATTTCGTACGCCGAATCAATGACAGCGATACTGTCCAAGGCTGTGCCCGCCCACGCGATTGTGCAGAAGGCACAGCTACACACGATCGCGGTGAAAAACTTCAGTGTTTTCATATTCTCACCTCCCCCAAAGGGATACTTTCGCGGGTTGTCAAAGCCCGGACGCGACGATCCAATCAATATTTCCGCCCGACCCATTGCATATTTCCACGCCGCATCGGAGTCTTAATTATTTGGCTACCTTCTCATCAGATTAGCAGTAAACGACCCGCAATCCCGACATTCCGGTACGCTCGCAATCTGGCGGCGACTCGCTAACGAATGGGACAGGACACGGACATAACGGCATTACTTCTCGACTGTGCGGGCGGGGACCAGAAGGCGCTAGACCGGATCTTTCCGCACGTCTACGAGCACCTAAAGGATCTCGCCCACGCCCGGCTAAGGGGCGAGCGAGGCGATCATACCCTGAACACCACGGGCCTGGTGCACGAGGCGTATCTCAAGCTGGCGGGCGCAAATCAGATCGACTGGACGGATAGAGATCATTTCTACGCCGTGGCATCGCGGCTTATGCGTCGGGTGTTGGTCAATTATGCGCTGGCTCGAAACGCGCTCAAAAGGGGCGGCAAGGGCCAACCGATACCGCTTGACGAGGACCGCGTTGGAGAGTCCGAAGCTCTTGACCGAATCATCGATCTTGACCACGCACTTCAGGAATTAGAGAAGACAGACATCCGTGCAGCCGACGTAGTTCAGCACCATTATTTCGGCGGCTTTACGGTTGGCGAGATCGCGGAGATTCTGCACATTTCCAGCCGCACGGTCGAACGTGACCTCAGGTTTGCGCGGGCGTGGCTTGCGCGCGCTCTGAAATAGGCTGACCGATCGGTGAATCCTTTCGGCCTGTGTCTGAAAGCGGCCGCAGAAAGCGGACTACATCGAATTGGGGATACCCCTACAGAATTGGGCTGAAATCTACTTCTCACCCCGGCGCGATCAGGTCGTAAGACTGTCTCGGAGGTCTATCTGATCGATAGGTTGGGTTGATGTGCGCCACTGGACCCGGGTTCGATGACGATTCGGTGCGTAGGCTGTTTGACGCGGCACTGCAGAGGACAGGTTTAGATCGTTGGGGTTTTCTGAGCGACGCCTGCGAAGACGACAGCGAACTGCGTAGGGAGGTAGCAAGTCTACTCGAGGCTGCAGACAAAAGCGATGTACTTGATTTCCTGCCTGAGGTAGTGCCCCAGGACCCGGCGCAGCTTTTGACAGGACGCCGCGTTTCCCATTTCCTTATCGGTGAAAAACTGGGAGGCGGTGGAATGGGTGTCGTCTATAAGGCGCAAGACACCCGGCTCGACCGAGTAGTGGCCATCAAGTTTCTGCCGGGGTTCCTCTCCGCTTTTTCGGAATGGAGAGACAACTTCATTCAGGAGGCGCGATGCGTCTCCAGTCTCGATCATCCCAACATCGCTGTTGTACACGAGGTCGATACGACGCCCGGAGGCCAGCCTTTCATAGCCATGGCCTTTTACGACGGAGAGACGCTCAAGAAGACGATCGCCCGTGGGCCGATCCCGTGCCGGCAGGCGGTTCTATTTAGCATCCAAATAGCGAGCGGTCTTGCCCATGCACACGATAAGGGCATTGTACATCGTGATATCAAGCCTGCCAACATCATGATTGTCGACGGACACATCCGGATAGTTGACTTCGGCCTGTCCGGCGTAACCCGGTCCGTAATGGGAAAGCAGGGCTTGACAGCCGGTACCACGGCCTACATGAGTCCAGAGCAAACATTGGGTGAGCCGACGGACGGACGTACCGACATCTGGTCGCTCGGAGTGTTGCTTTACGAGATG
This sequence comes from Rhodothermia bacterium, assembly GCA_018679295.1. GTDB lineage: Bacteria > Bacteroidota > Rhodothermia > Rhodothermales > JABDKH01 > JAHHLP01. Next base: position 1,485 of record JAHHLP010000516.1, on the reverse strand, counting down.
TTGTCGGGTCGGAAGCCGTTTGTTGGAGCCGGCACCAATGGAACCATCGCGGCTATCCGGACGGCGCCTCCGGAACCGCTTCACCGAGCGATTCCGGGCCGGAAGCGAAGAGTGTGGGCCGTCGTCAGAAAGTGTCTTGCCAAGGACCCCCGAGACCGCTATCAGTCTGCCGGAGACGTCGCTGGAGGGCTACGGTCCGCGATGGTGGGTCTTCCGATGCGACTATTTCTCTCGACCGATCGCAATAGTATATAGGCGGCCCGGCAGAGTCACTTTGGCTCGCGTTGGGGCGGATAGAACAACTCCGGCAATTCGAGTATTTGGCCGATTCGCATCGTGCCCGCGTCGAAGTTCGGCTCAATCAGTTCGAGTGTGTTGCGTGCGTCACGGGAGACGCCATCCCACCGGTCAGGATCGATCGCACGTTGGCGCCTCAGTTCCTCGGCTGTCATCTCGAGACGCAATTCGATGAAGCGGTTGAACCGCTCAAGATAGGCTCGCTCATCTTCGTCGAATGCTTCCCAGAATCTGTCGACGCGACTCAAATGTCTGTCTCCCTTCAGTCCATCCACCGTCCAGAGCGCGGGCGTGTAGACATCCTCGAACCAGAGTCTGCAGAGTTCAAATCCGATCTGCTCCCTGGTGAGGTCGCTCGCAGCACCGAGCATTTCCGGTCGGCCTATGACTGCGAGGGCCACCAGCACGCGCCGCCGCATCTGCTGCAAGTCACCGGTCGCGTCGCCTTTCACGTCGTCCTTCACCGTCCTGAACCCGATCTAACCTGTAACATTTTCCGACCTTTCAGCAGCCGGGTTGTATTGATTGTAAGGTAAAGCGCTAACGGATGCATTGGTGTGCTCCTGGATCCATGCATCAAAAACCGGCAACCCTCCGTATCGGATTGACAGATCGATGACAATTATTCGATACTTCTGAATGAGAAAGCACTTTCTGATCGGAGGGTTCATGCCGGGGCGCGAAGGCGTCTACCGGTACCGTGCTGGGCGCCCCGCCAAACGAGCTTACACCCGCGAGGAGCTGGCCCGCCGACTCGAACAGCGCTCCTTTCGGGGCCGCATGCGAAAGGCGACCTATTGGATTCGTATTCAGACCGCCTACGTACTCGCGCTACTCGTTTTAATCGGTGCGTTCAACATTCCAATCCGGGAAGCAGATCAGAACGAGATAAAGCTGGCTCAGCAGGAGTTGGTCGAACTGGAAGATATAGTCCAGACGCAGCAGATCGTGAAGCCTCCGCCGCCGCCCCGACCACCTGTTCCGGTTGAGGTCCCGGACGACGAAGTTATCGACGATGAAGGACTGGATCTTGACGCATCGCTCGACATTGCTGTTGCACTCGAGGTGCCTCCGCCTCCACCTGAGGCTGAAGAGGAAGACGAGTTCGACGAGAACGAGATCTTTGTAGCCGTCGAACAGCTTCCCGAGATCGTTGGCGGAGTCGCGCATCTTCAGACCCTGGTGAAG
>JAHHLP010000615.1 GCA_018679295.1 Rhodothermia bacterium | reverse complement strand
CGCGCCGCCTCCTACAATCACGATTTTTTCGGGCGCTTCAGAGTCGCGACTCCCTGTCGCGGCCGGACTTGTCCTCGACGCACCCGCTTCTGCTTCCTCTCGCCTTCCGGTTACGAAGACCTTTGATTCGCGCCGCTCTACGCTCCACGAGGACACCGGGTGAAGCGCAGGGGCAGCCACAGCCTCGCCTGTTCTAAGGCTGAAGCAAGCGTGATGCCATGGACACCGAACGGTGTCGCCCACGACCAAGCCGTCGCCCAGAGGTCCGCTGTAGTGCGAGCATGTCGAACCGATAGCGAAGAACTCGTCCCCTTTGCGAACCAGGAGGACCGATTCGCCATCGGCATGGCCGACCATCTTGCCGCCGTCGCGTAGTTCAGAAAGCGATACGCCTTTCGTAAGGTCGGGGCCCTCAAGTTCCTTCTTCTCTCCACCCATATCAGTATTCGATCTAGTTGCTATTGTCGGCCCACGGCGCCGGGGGCCTCCGGCAATATAAGAGGCGACAATTTCGAGGACGTTCGCACTCGAGCACTCATGTGATTAGCGACGGTGGCCAATATGTATCGTCGGCTCGGACCTACCTCGCGACGACCATCTTCCCGTGATCGACGAGACGACCAGCTACCAACCGGTAGGCATAGATGCCAGATGGAAGGGACCCGACATCGATGACCGTCGAGTGAACGCCGGTCAGACGGAAGCCATCGATGGCCACGGCAACCTGGCGGCCGAGCATGTCGAATACTTCGACCGAGACATAAGAGGAATGGGGCAGCTCATACGTTACCGTCACGATGCCTGCCACCGGATTGGGAGAGTGACGCATCTTGTTGCGCGAGTCGTCCCCCAGGTCTGCGGGCGTATGAATGCCAGTACCGGCACCCACGTAGCGAAAGTCGCCGACTACCGGCAAGTGATCTGAGGCGACCGTTGCGTCCGTCGATGACAAGCCATACGAGGCCAGCGTGTCCGGATGCAGCTCCGGCGTAAAAAGAACGTACCGGCTCCCCGGCTCGAGAACACTGTCGGTGTAGATCATGAAGTCGAGCCGGCCCGGATGAAAGGAGCTCTCTTCGTTGTACCACGTAAATGTCATTGGCAGGGAGGTGTGCCGGGGCATAAGATCGGCCAAATCCGTACCGTCCCAGTCGGGCTTGAACGGCGCCCCGAACGGACCGGTGTTTACGATGTCGCCCGTCAGAAGCGTCGTCAGTTGCTGCGCGAAACCGACGAGATTCATATCGCCGAGCAGAATTACGGGAGTGCCATCTTCCAAATCGATATTGCCGCCCTCAGTCATCGCTGACCGCAAAAAAGCCATTATTGCGTCTATTTCAACTTGCCGGGCTTCGTCGGCGCGGCAGCATGGCGGGTGCGCCATCACCACGAGCAAATCCGTTCCCCACTGCGACCGAACGTCGAGAAGGAACGCGCCATTGGCGGGATCGGGCGTGACCCCTCGTATGGGAAAGCTGTCCAGAATGGGATAGCGGCTCACCACGACCAGATCCGAGATGCGGTCGGAGTGCCACTGTTCTCCGGGAGGGAGACGAAGCACGGTCGATACGACCTGTTGCGCTTCAGAGGCGGTGTGCGCAAGAACTTCCTGAAATCCAATGAGGTCGGGTGCCAGTGCACGGAGGATCCTTCTGAATGCCGGAGACCTGCCGGCATCGAAGAGACCGTCACGCTCCACATTGTACGATAGCAGTCTGACGTCGGACGGTTGCTGCTTTCCCAGAGCCGCTATTTCCAGAGGAGGGAGCTTCGACGCATCTGAAACCAGGTAGTGAACACCTCCGAGCGCGTCGGGCAGCCGATCACCAACGGCGCCATCCTGAATAACAACGCGAATCGCTTCGCCGGCGAATAGCGGAGTGGTGCCGTCAGGCGTCGCATCGAGGGCGAAGGCGATCTCGAATTCATCGGACGATACGGTAGGACTCGTCACGATGCCGATTTGCGCGTGTCCTATCGGACTCGAGGCGCCCGTCGCCGAATAGATGGTTCCCAACCGCGAACCGAAGTGCCATTCCAGTTCGGCGCCGATGCCGTGGATACTCAGTCCTGTGTTGGCGTCATCATCGGTGTCCGCGTAGAGAATTATCTCGTTGCCCTCCTGGATCAGCACCTCCACGCCGACCTCTACGCGGAGGATCAGGTAGCGCTCGTCAGTAGTGATCCACAGCCGACCGAAGTCAACGCCCACGGCTCCTGAAGACGGGTCGATGTGAGCAGCCGTGAGAAGGTCCCAGTCGTCAAAGAGGCCGTCCATAACAATCCTCGCTCCCTGCCCGTACGCGGCGGAGGCGAGCTGACTTGCAGCGAGTATGAGCAGTGGTATGATCTTCACTGACCTAAGGGCCCGCTCATTGGGAAATCGAAGTATGTCCGTCGACGGCATTCACAATCTCTCGATTAGGAATTTATGCGTTCAATGACAAGGGGAAACCCAGCAAGGCCGTTTCAGCGGCTAGTCACGTCGAAAGAAATCCTATCCGTCACTTCAAGAAACACCTCGCGGACAGTTCGTAAATTTGAAGACCTGTCATCGGGCCCGTAGCTCAGCGGTCAGAGCAGCGGACTCATAATCCGTTGGTCGTAGGTTCAAATCCTACCGGGCCCACCAACGAACCAAGATCTGTGCGACACAGTATGGGCTTCTTATCCCGCGCGATGGGAATTTTCGCGCTCGCTTTCGCCGTCATCGGGCTCGCCTCCTGCTCGTCCACCGACAACCCGGTCGAACCCGACGTAGACACTCCCGACGGCTTCACGCTTGTTTGGAATGATGAATTCGACGGCAATGCACTCGACCTCTCAAAATGGGAGGCCCAGACCGGCGATGGCTGCCCTAACCTTTGCGGGTGGGGCAACAACGAGCTGCAGTTCTATCGCTCACAGAACGCGACGGTCGCCAACGGCTTTCTTACCATAACGGCGCAGGAGCAAGTGGCCGGCGGCCGCGACTACACCTCGGCGAGGCTTCGCACGAAAGACAAAGGCGACTGGCTCTACGGGCGTATCGAGGTGCGAGCGAAGCTTCCCGCCGGCCAGGGGATGTGGCCGGCGATCTGGATGCTGCCCACCGACAACGAATACGGCGGCTGGGCGGCGAGCGGCGAGATCGACATCATGGAGGCGCGCGGACAGGAACCTCGAACAGTCCACGGTACCCTGCACTACGGAGCGTCCTTTCCGCGCAATACTTCCTCGGGAACGTCCAAGAGGCTTGACGGCGGCGAGTCATTCACCGACGAGTTCCATGAGTTCGCCATCGAGTGGGATGAGGGCAGGATCCGCTGGTACGTCGACGGGGTGTCCTACCAGACGCAAACACAGTGGTTCACGGAAGGGCACGACTTTCCGGCCCCCTTCGACAAGCGTTTTCACCTGCTGCTGAACGTAGCGGTGGGAGGTAACTTCGTTGGGTCGCCGGACCAGACTACCAGCTTTCCCCAGGTCATGGTCGTGGATTACGTTCGGGTGTTCGAAAGGGAGTAGATTGCGGCTAGCGGCCACGAGTTCGACCCGCATAGCCCGCGAGACCCGACCTGGGCGCTCGGAGCCGCCAAGAGAGTGTGGCACGCCTGAGCGACATGGCTACGAATCCAGCGAGATTCGCATGGCGGTTGCCTTCTCGGTCTCGCCAAGAGCATCGTAGAGACGAACCACTTCCATCGCCGCACGCAGCGTCTCCGGGGCGTCCGGACCACGCACTGTGACAAGCATCTCGTATCCACCCACAACGAGCGGCTCGCCTTCGGATATGCGGCCCAGAGCGACCAGGTTTGCGCCCACCGCGACGTTGGCCTGGGCCGTTCTCCAATGATCGTCGCCGAGCGACGATTTTCGGATGCTCTGCGCCTCCTCAACCAAAGGCAGTGCCTCCGCATGTCGGCCCGCCGACGAGAGCACCGACGCCAGACCCATCAACGCATGGGCCGTCCGCTCGTGCGTCGCACCGTAACCACGACGATGCAGGTCGAGCGACTCGCGAAAGAGTTGTTCCGCCGTTGCCAGGTCACCTTTCTCACGCATTAAGACCGCGAGACCGGTTAGCGGAACGGCCACACGAGGATGTTGGCGGCCCAGCGTCCTGCGTCGAATGTCCACGGCCTGCCGGTACAGCGGCTCGGCCTCGTCGTATCGTTCCTGTTCGGCGAGAAGAACCGCGAGATGATTCAAGCTCGTGGTCACGTCCGCGTGATCGTCGCCGAAGACCTCCCGACGTATCTCCAAGGCTTCGCGGTGAAGACGCTCGGCTCCCCCGTAGTCTCTCAACAGGCGATGGACGCCCCCAAGGTCACTGAGAGCGTTGGCCACTTCCGGGTGCCGCGAACCGAGCTTCACGCGACTCGATTCGAGCACCGTTTCGTACAGTCTTTTTGCATCGCTGTAGCGGCCCTGAAGCTGCAAGGCACCGGCAAGGTAGCGGGTCGTACTCATCACCTGCGGATGATTGTCCGGCAGGCGGTTTTGGAACAGCCGAAGGGCCTCTCGAAGCGTATGCTCGGCTTGGCGATAGTCGCCTTTGTCCGCATAAAGAATCCCGAAGTTCTTGATGGTGTTGGCCGTGCGGGGATCGTCGTCACCCAACACCTCACGCCGGAGGCCGATCGTGTACGTGAACAATGATTCCGCCTCCGCAAAATCGGCCGTGGCGCGCAACACTACGGCCAGATTGTTCAGGCTGTTTAGTACGTCGGGGTGCTTTTCCTCGAATAGCCGCCGACGCATCGCCAGGGCATCGACCTGCATCTGCCGCGCATCCTCGAGCTTGCCCTCAGCCAGAAGCAGTAGTGACAGATTGTTCAGGTTGTCTGCAATGTCTCGGTGGTCGCCATCGAGCAATCGCCGACGCAACTCCAGCGCCTGACGGTAGGCGGTTTCCGCCTCCTCGTACCGGCCCTGTTCTCGCAACGCCTCCGCGAGGCTGTTCAGGGTCTTCGCAGCAGGTGCCGTCTCAAGAGCATCGACATCATCCCAAACAAGAACGGCATCCCGCGCCAACCGCTCGGCATCGCCATATTCGCCCTGCAATCGACGAAGTACCGCAAGCCGGTTAAGCGCCTCGGCGACCTCCGCATTGCGGTCGTCGGGATAGACTTGGCGAATGCGGCCTAGTGCACGAGAGTAGAGTGTATCGGCCTGGGGATAGAGACCCAATCCCATGTACACGTCACCGATTACGCCCATCATACGCGCTTGGATATCGGGGATGTCCTCCAAATCCGCCTCGATCCGTCGAGCCCCATCGTCCAGAAGCTGCCTTGCCGTTATGGTTTCACCCTGAGCAACCGTCGGATCGGCTACCTGAAAGATGCTCTTCAAGAAATCGGCGACACGCTCAGCCTCATGGGCAGCTATCCGCGCTCGTTCACTTTCCGATCGAAGCTCCAGCGTGTAGTAGGTGCCCATCGAGCCAATCAGTAGAATCCCTAACGTGGTGAGCAGCACGCCGGTCCGATTTCTATGCAAGAACTTCTGCACCCGGTACGTCGCTGTATACGGTCGCGCCGATACAGGCATCCCACGCTGATGTAAATCGACGTCTTCCGCAAGGTCCGACGCTGACCCGTAGCGTTCCTCCGGCTCCTTCCTCAAGGCTTTGAGGCAGATCGTGTCCAGATCGCCACAGAGTCTTCGGTGAAGTCGCTCCGGCGCCATCTGGCGAGCCTGACTAAGGCGTTCCTTCCCTTTCTGATCACCGTTGGTGGTCAGGACAACGGTACTGGGAGATTCTACCTTCGCGTTGAGAACGACATCGGCGACCTGAGCGGGTGCTCGGCCCTCGAACTCATAGGGTCGCCTGCCGGACAACAGTTCGTAAAGAATCACACCCAGGGAGTACAGATCGCTCGAGGTGCCAAGCGGCTCACCCCGTATCTGCTCGGGGCTCGCATACTCCGGCGTCATCAGCGCGCCGGCCGTATGCAGCGCGTCCTTGTCGTCGTCCAGCAGCCGCGCTATCCCAAAATCCAGGAGCTTGACGTTTCCATCCCGATCAACAAGAATGTTTTCCGGCTTTAAATCACGATGCACAATCAGTTGCTGATGCGCGTAATGAACGGCACGCGCTGCCGTGCTAAACAAGTTGAGTCGATCGTCAATCGTGAGACGGTTGCGGTCACAGTAGGTGTCGATCGGATCACCGTCGATGTACTCCATGGCGAAGTAAAGGTGGCCGTCGTCTGCCATTCCCCCGTCAAGCAAGCGCGCGATGTTCGGGTGCTGCAGTCGCGCGAGAATCTGACGTTCCGACCGGAATCGACGGACGAAGTCTTTCGTGTTCCTCTCTGGCCGCACGAGCTTGAGCGCCACTTGCTGCTCGAACTCACCATCGCTTCGCTCGGCCAGGAACACGGATCCCATACCGCCCTTGCCGATTCTCCTGACAATGGTATACGGGCCAACACGTCGACCGACGGACCACATCTCGTCGACCAGATTCGCGGCATCGAGACTGACCGCGTCCAGCAGATTGACCGTGTCGCGATCCTCCGATATCAGCGACATCACCTCGCCGATGGTCTGCTCATCGGCTCCTGACTGGTCGAGAAACGTCTTCCGTTCGGCGGGAGCAAGATCGACGACGGCGTCAAAAAGTTTGCCTATCTCCGACCATCGTTCGCTGTCCATGAGGTGACTCGTTTGCCGACCCAGCACGTTCCGTTACTCTAGCCTTCAATCAATGTAACGCATGAGATTGGTCGCGAATCGATCATCGAAGGTTCAATAAGGCCGGGTCTCCGATCAACCATTCAGCATCTCGCGCACTTCCCGGGAGAGCCACGCTCGCGCGAGCCGCCAGTCACGCCTGACGGTAGGAACGGATACCCCGAGAACCTCTGCGATTTCCTGCTGCTTGAGGCCACCGAAGAAGCGATATACGACCGTCTGGCTCTGTCGCTCGTCGATCTTTGCCAGCCTGTCCAGCGCTTCGTCGAGAGCCACGAGTTCCTCGGCTCTGACCGGCCTCGCCACAACCTCCTCGTCAAAAGTGACGATCGGTTGACCTCCGCCACGCTTCTCCGCCAGGCGGGCGTTCGCATAGTTGATCAAGATCCGTCGCATTGCCAGCGCAGCCACACCCAGAAAGTGCGCGCGGTTCTTCCAGTTGACACTGTCCTGCTGCACCAGCTTCAGATAGGCCTCATGCACGAGCGCAGTGGTCGCGAGCGTGTGTCCTGATCGCTCGCGACGTAGCTGCGCGTGAGCGAGAACTCGCAGCTCGTCATACAGGTGCGGCAGCAAGACGTCGACGGCCGCAGCGTCCCCCGCTTCGACGCCTTTGAGCAGTGTTGTGATTTGTGCCTGTGTCCCCAATTCGTTCTCCCAATTCGTCCGATGTGCATGCCACCCGTCGAACTCGCGGGGCCACTGATCTAATAACGTCAAAAAAAATCAATCGCGGGAGGCGTCTTGATACGTCAGTTCCTCGTCTGTGCGCCGCCGCCATAGCCGACGGTGGGACTCTGACGCACCATGAGGGACCGGTCCGCTCTCAGCAAATCGCTACCGCCGTTATCACTTTCGACTCATTCTGCGGCGTGTGTTATCGGAGACACTCGTTCGTGTTCCATCAAGGATTTATTGCCTACTTCAATACCAACGACCAGAAATGATGTATTCGATACAGCTATCGGCATTCACGCGGCGCCCTTCATGGCAGGCGACCAACGGAAGGACTGACATCGATGGCGTCTCGCCTGCGAACACGCGCCTCGGCCGCCCGGCATGCCCGAGGTCGTTTGCATTCGTTTGCATGATTTTCGCAACGGGGGTGCTCATCGGGACGGCTAACGGGCAGAGTCCTATTACATCCGTATCCGCCAGCGACGCCGTATTTGAGGATCGCGTCGAGGTGACCTGGACAGGTTCAGTTGCTGCATCATCGGTCGTTCGGATCGAGCGGGACACGGAGGTGATGGGAGTCGTGGCGAGTGATGTTCGAATCTTCCAAGACACCACGGCGGACCCTCGCGTATCGTACGAGTATTGCCTGATCGTCACCGCTGCGGACGGCACGGACAGTAGTCCTGTTTGCGACAACGGAACGAGGGCGTTCTTCGCTCCCGCGGGGATGGCCGCGTCCGACCGCCTGTTTGAGGGTCACGTGCTGTTGACGTGGACCGATCGCTCACAACGGGAAACCGAGTATCGAATCATTCGCCGTCTCGCCTCCGAAACCCAGTTCGGTGGTCTCGTCACGCTCCCGGCCAACGCCTCATCCTATCGCGACACGACAGCCCTCGTCGGTGTCGAGTACCGTTATGGTGTGGCTCCACACGACGCTGACGGTTTTAGATCGGTCTTTGCCTTTGACAACGGCGAACGTGCTGCCGTCACGCCACCAGCCGACGTGTCTGCATCCGACGGTCAGTATCCGAACTTTGTCCGCTTGACGTGGACCGATCAGTCGGACCAGGAAGACGCATTCGCCATCTACAGGAACGGCGCCAACATAGGCACGGTGTCAGAGAACGCGACGTCATTCGATGATGCCACCGCGACGACCGCCGTAACGTATTCCTACTGCGTCGCCAGTATCGTCGGCGGCACAGAGTCCGTTCAGGTCTGCGACGACGGTATGCGCGGCGGACTGCGATCCCCCTCCAACGTTGCCGCGACCGACGACACGTTTGACGACCGTGTAAGCATCACGTGGAACGACGATGCGGACACAGAAGATGGGTTCGAGGTATATCGGCGTCTGCTCAGCTCCCCGGACTCGGTCTTGCTGGCAACGCGTCCGGTCAACGCAACAT
>JAHHLP010000541.1 GCA_018679295.1 Rhodothermia bacterium | reverse complement strand
GCATCGAACACCGCGCAGCATTCGACGCTATGCGGATGGGAGTTGGCTCCGGTGCCGCGTGGCTGGATTATGATCGGGACGGCGACCTCGATCTCTACGTCACGCAGGGCGTCGGTTCGAATGCCCTGTTTCGTAACGACGGGTCGCTCTTCACAGAGACTGCCCGATCACATGGTGCCGCAGATTCTACCCATGCCGGATCGGGGGTCGCTGTCGGTGACTACGACAACGATGGGTGGCCGGATCTCTTCCTGGCGAACTCGGACAGGGACGTCCTGCTCCGAAATCTGGAAGGAGAAGGCTTTGAAGATGTGACAGACGCAGCCGGGTTTCCGGCTACTGAACGAGCACGAGGTACGTCCGCCGCGTGGGCCGACTACGACGGTGACGGTTTCCTCGACCTGTATGTGACGAACCACATGGACATGCGCGGGCTCTCGTACAGCAGTCAGGATCGTCTCTATCACAACAATCAGGATGGCACTTTCACCGACGTGTCGGACTTGCTTGGCAGCGAGCGCCTAGGTGGCTACGGTTTCATCGGCGCCTGGACGGACTTTGACAACGACGGCGACGTCGACATCCTGCTTGTCAACGACTGTCCGTTCGGGCGCGAAGGTCGGTATCAGCCCAACCACCTTTTTCGGAACGACGGCGGCATCAATCCCGAGCAGTGGGTCTTTACGGAGGTCGCCGATACCATGGGCGCGACTTATTGTCGACACGGAATGGGCCTGGCGGTCGGCGACTACAACCGCGATGGTTGGATAGACTATTTCTTCACCAACATCGGTAAGAAGACGACCCTCCTCACGAACAGGCCGGGGTTGTTGCAGGATCGCGCCGCCGATGCCGGAGTGTATGTCGGCCTCGACCCCGGCGAGCCTGGGGCGCCAATCCGGGGGACGTTTACGTGGGGCGCCAACTTCTTCGATTACGATCGTGACGGTTGGCAAGACCTCTTTGTCAGTGCGGGGACTCTTCTTCTTGACACCGAGAGTTCGAACGATCCACAGCCCGACGCGCTCTTCAGGAACGAGCGAAACGGGATGTTCACCGACGTGTCCATCGGCAGCGGCCTCGCGTCGGTGCACAGGAGCAGGACCAGCGTCTACGGAGACTACGATGGCGACGGTGATCTCGATCTGTTCGTCGTGAGCGTCGGAGAGCATGTTCGGCTATACCGTAATGACAGTGCACCATCAAATCACTATCTGGTCGTCGAACTCGAGGGAACGGTTTCAAATCGCGACGGCATCGGCTCACGCGTAGTTGCCACGTTGTCGGACGGAACGAAGCAGCATGTCGAACTACGCAGCGGATCGAGCCTGGGAGGGGGAGACGAAAGGACGGGTTTCTTTGGCCTCGGATCGTTCGATATCGTGGCTTCACTGGAAGTTCGATGGCCCTCCGGTATGGTCTCAACGTTGCACAATGTATCGGCTGATCAGCGGGTCCGGGTCGTCGAGCCGAGAGGAGTAGTCGGACTCGAACAGCGTGAGCAGCCGGGCACCGCTGTCCTCGATGTGTATCCGAATCCGTCTAGAGGCTCGGTCATCATAACCTATCGTCTTGATCGGCCATCCTACGTTCAGCTTACGGTCAGTGACCTGCTCGGAAGGGACGTGGCTGTACTTGACGAGGGTCTGAAGTCGGAGGGTCTACAGACAGTTACGTGGGCGAAGCGAGATCCGTTTGGAGACGTGCTTTCAAGCGGTCTGTACCTGATTCGATTGCTAGGAGATCACGAGGTGGCAGCGATCTCTCACATTCACACGAGAGATTGACATGCGCAGGCGCAAGGAAATAGGGACCACCAACCGTTCAACCGTCACAATGACGTCATGTGTGATTGTGGTCCTTCTCGGTACAGCGACGCCGACGCCGACGTATCCTCAGTCCGTGACATTGCTCGAGCGTGACGCCGTACGCTGGAGTCGGCAACACATGCTAGACGGAACCATATCGGGCGCATCAACTGGTGTGCTCTATCAGAATGGACTTCCGGTTGAGAACATTGCAGGCGATTCGTTTCAGGTCGAGGTCGTACTCGACGAGGGTAACAATCAGTTTGTCGCATGTATCGAAACCAATACGGTATGCTCAGATACTGTGACTTGGACGCTAGGCTACGAACTTCGGCCCGATGTCCTCGCGTACGCTACGGTTTCCGGCCGAAGCGTGGAGCTGAAGAGCGAGGTCGTAGAGAATCCGTTAGGTGAACTCGCCTACGAGTGGGCGGATGACCCCTCCAATCCGCAGCAACTTTCGTTCGGCTCCGTGAACGGGTCCATCAGCAACGTTACCGTGCCTGCCGAGGCCATGTCGGGGGAATACTATTTCAACCTGAGCATCTCGGCGGGCGACTCGGTGGTCGCGCGGGGACGAACTTTCATCACCGTCACGCCGGATAGCATTCGTGCGTTCGATATCGACTACGATCACGCTGCATGGATCGATGACGCTGTTCTCTACGAGGTTGCACCGTGGTACTTCGGTCGATACTGGACGGGCCAGCAACTCCAGATGATTGCTGATAAGATTCCAGAGATTGCCGCGCTAGGGGTGACCGGAATCTGGCTGCAGCCTATCACCCAGACGTTCCGGGGCGGCCAGGGATATGACGTCACCGACTACTTCAAGGTATGGGACGAGATTGGAACAGAAGAAGATCTTCGCCATCTGGTAGAGACGGCGCATGCACACGGCCTCAAGGTGTTGTTCGATATCGTGCTTAACCACAGCTCGCTGTATCACCCCTACGCACGTGACGCCGCCGAATATGGCGCAGGTTCATACTACTTCGAATTCTTCCAGCGAGTGTCGGACGGCGCACCCTACTCCAGCAACTACACGACGGTGCGGGAT
>JAHHLP010000543.1 GCA_018679295.1 Rhodothermia bacterium | reverse complement strand
ACTGTACACACGTGGGTACGGTACTCGAACGGGTCGCCGTCATAAAGCACGAGGTCTGCATCTTTTCCCGGTTCGATAGAGCCAACGCGTTCTTCGATCTCGAGGATTCGCGCCGCGTCAATGGTAACTGACGCCAGCGCCTCATTAAAACTCAAGCCGTAAGCCGCCGCGATGGCCGCCTCAAAGAGCACGACGCGAGTCTTGGGAACATACGACTCGTATCCACTCTGGATTGCAAACGGTATACCAGCGTCTCGCAACATCGCCGGCGTCTCGAAGCTCATGTTTTTCCTTTCGCCGGAAGCACGCGCCATCAGCGGATGCAGAATGACCGGCACCCCCGCCTCCTTGATCTCATCCAGAACCAGATACGCTTCCGCAGCACCATCAAGAACCATCCTGAAGCCGAACTCCCGGGCAAGCCGGAGGGCGCTAAGAATTTCGGGCGCCCGATTTGCCGTAATCATTGCGACATATTCTCCATCCAGCAACGCTACAAGCGTCTCCAGCTTTAGGTCGCGGCCCGGCCTGTGTTTGTCTTCCTCGTACTGGCGCTTGTCGACGTAATTCCTCGCCTCTACGAGACTCTTGCGCAACATCGCGATACCCTTGGATCGTGTACCGGGTGACGTGAAGCCCGAAGAGACCGATGAGCCCAGCGTCATCGCCAACGCATAGGCGGAGTCGACCAAGGCTTCCTCGACGGTCTCGCCGCCGGTCTTGACGATCATAGTCTGGCCGCTGATCAGTGCCCCGGGACCGTGACCGGTGTGCACCGTCGTAACGCCGAGGCTTCGCACCCATTCCACGAGCTCCTCTCTCGCGTTGTACCCGTCGATGGCTCGCAACTCGGGCTGTATAGGATCCGACTTCTCAAGCTGATCCTGATCGTGCGGTTGATTGTAGATGCCGGAGAAGCCGACCGTACCGTGTGCATCGACCAGTCCGGGGGTCACCCACGCGGCCTCGAGGACACGATAGCCTTCCGGGATTCGGACCGATGCGGACGTCCCCACTGCCTCGATGCGACCTTCGCGCACCAAAACAACGCCATCGACGAGCGGCGGCCCCGACATCGTATAGATCGTATCTCCCTTGACGGCGATCTGAGCCCAGATTGGATGGGCCTGAAATAGAATCCCGGCCACCAGACAGGTTGCTAGCAGGACGCGCGCGTGCACAGCGCAGTTCGAACGATCGCCGCTCGCACTGGATGAAAAATTTAGCATCTCAGTTACCCCACTCCCCAAGCTCTTCCTGGTGGAACTCGAACGGCTCCGTGTAGACATCATAGCCGCCGACAGCGAACGCCCGATCCTCCGAATCGTCCAGATCGAAGACCTTCACTCCGTCGATCCATGTCTGTTCGATCTTCGTGTAGACGCTCAGCGGATCGCCAGAAAGGATCACAAAGTCTGCGTCCTTTCCGGGCTCGAGCGATCCAACCCGTTCTTCAAGGCCCAGCATGCGCGCGCCGGCGATCGTCACCGACTCGAGCGCCTTCTGCCGAGACATTCCGCCCCGTACGCCGAAGGCGGCCGAGCGTAGGAAGAGACGTGAATCCGTGATATAGTCGTCCGTGTGATACGCGACATCGGCACCTGCCTTCTCGAGGGCAGCTCCCGTTTCGAAGGAAAGTTCCGCGGCCTCCAGCTTGCCGCCCGGCGAGTCGATAAAGATGACCGAACACGGCACGCCCGCCTCCGCAATCTCGTCCGCCACTTTCCACGCCTCACTGACGTGGTGCAGCACCATGCGGAAGCCAAACTCCTCCGCCAAGCGAATCGCCGTCAGGATGTCGTCGTGACGATGCGTGTGAAACTGGACGATCCGCTTTCCGTCGATCACCTCAAGCACCGCTTCCAGACGCAGGTCGCGGGCAGGCTTCTTTGCCGGATCATCGCCAGCGTTCTCCATCTTCTGTCGATAGTCGAGCGCTTCGTAGAACAGTCGCCGGGCCATGGCGGCGCTTCGGGCCCGCGTCCCGGGAAAGGACTCCCGGGTCGACCGTATAGAATTCGTGCCATTCGCCATCTTCATGCCTCCGCAGATCTCTGTCAGCGGATCAGAGCAGAAAAGCGCCTCGGCAATAGTGCCCACTTTTCGCGGCTTCAGATACGTCGTCTGACCACTCATCAGGTGTCCGGAGCCGGACATGACGTTGAGAGTGGTGATGCCTCCAGCCCTCGCGCGGTTGAAGGACTTGCTTCGAATATTAATCGCATCGAGGGTGCGGACGTCCGGGTGCAGCGCGGCGGACGCATCGCCTCCCTGCACTCCGCCGAGATGCGAGTGCGTATCCACGAGCCCAGGCATCAACGTCTTTCCCGATGCGTCAATAATGGTCGCCCCCGATGGGTAGCGGATTGCCGCCTCCGGACCGATCGCTCGAATACGGGATCCTTCGACAACCATTACGCCTTGGTTGATAGGCTCCGAGGAGATGGGCAATATCGTGCCCGCCTTGATGACGACGACGTCCTGCGCTTGCGCCGCAAACGCCGCCGTCATGCCGACAACAGTGCATATCGCCACGATGCGAGCACGTAAAGGCATCTGCATAACGATAGAGGTGAAGTTGAAACAGAAAGAAGGAGCTAGTTGAGCAGTCAGCCGCTACAGCGCAAGCGTGCGACAGATGAACATGCCGAACGGCACAGTTTGACAGCGCAAAATGCAAACCCGTGCAAGACATGCCCACCGGAGCGAAACACACGCAACCGCATCGTTCTAAGTTATGTTCGGCCGAGTGCTTCACCAAAACCGTTGAGATATTTGGTCGTACCAGCCGGCAACCCGGTATCTTGCTCTAATCCCGTCCCGTCCTGTCGTTCGGCTTTTCACCAACAGATTTTTTTCTATGTCCTTCAAGCTCATTCGCACGCGTCACCGCAAGATTAGACTCCATTATCTATTTCTCATCGTGCCCGTACTCGCAGCCTGCCAGCAAGGCCCTGACGAGATGGAGGCGAAGTCGTCAGCCGAGTTCGACGATCTTGCTACCAGCTTTCTGGACTGGTACTACGAGGCAAGGCCGATCACGGCTACCAATCTTGGCATCCACACATACGACGGAAAGCTCCCAGACTGGTCTGAGCAAGGCGTGGCGAGCCGGGCCGCCGAGTTCCGGGGCTGGCTGGATCGGCTTTCCGAAATCGATCGGGAGCGGCTGACAGGCGAACGGTACTTCGACCACAGAATACTCGAGTACGCTATACGCGCCCGTCTGCTCGAACTCGAGGAGGTTTGCGATTGGAAACGCAACCCCATGAAGTATGTGAGCACGGCGGCCAGCTCCATTTCTTCTCTGTCGGACAGGGATTTCGCGCCTCTCGAAGATCGCATTTCGTCGATGGTCGCACGAATGAAAGACATCCCGGCGCTGCTCGAAACGGCGAAGGATAACCTCGACGACGTGCCTCCGTTGTGGGTGGAAATTGCAACCCGCAACGGCCGCGGCGTCGTCTCTTTTCTCGACAAAGACCTACCCGCCGCACTGGCTGATCAGGGCCTTGCGGACATGCCGTCCGGATTGTTGGACGATTTTCAGATGGAGCGCAAGAACTCGATCCAGAGTTTGTCGGAATTTGTCAGCTGGCTCGAAAGTGACCTTGCCCCACGTGCCGACGGGGACTTTCGTCTCGGGCGCGACCTGTTCGAGCGCAAACTGCGCTACGAGGAGCACGTAGACTTAACCGCAGATCAGCTTCGCGACGTAAACGAGGAAGCGATTGCCTATTACAAGGATTGGGTTCGGCGAGAGGCCGCCCGAATTGATCCTGACCTTCCAGTCGAGGAGGTGATGGCAGAGATCACCGGCAATTTTCCGACGCCGAGCGAGCTCATCCCGATTGCAAGGGAATACGTGACGACAACACGTCAGTTCATAATAGACAACGACATCGTCACGTTGCCGTCCGACGGGCTGCCCGTCGTCCGGCCCACTCCCGAGTATGCACGCATGGGTTTCGCGTCTATGTCGACGCCCGGGCCTTTCGAGACGAATGCGCGTGAGGCGTACTACAACATCACCAACGTTGACCCCAACTGGTCGGAAGAACAGAAAGCGCAGCATCTCTCCTACTTCAATTACCCGGGACTGCTGGGCGTCACCATCCATGAGGTGATGCCGGGGCACTTCGTCCAACTTCTCTACGAGAGCCGGATCCCGACCGCGATACGCAAGGTCTTTACTCCGGCCTCTCTTGTTGAGGGCTGGGCGCACTACACGGAGCAGATGATGATTGATGAGGGGCTCGGAGACGGCGATCCGGCAATTCGCCTCGGCCAGCTGCGTCGAGCCCTGCAGCGTCACGCTCGCTGGCACGCCGGACTATCCATGCATGTGTATGGAGAGACGGTGGAAGATGCCAGTCAGCGCTTCGAGGAGATCGCGTTCTTCGCACCGTTCCCGGCGCTGCGGGAAACGCAGAGGGGGACGTACAATCCGACCTACCTCTACTATGCGCTCGGGCGAATGCAAATACTCAAGCTCAGGAAAGACTACGAAGAAATGATGTTGCAGGAAGGTCGCACATTCTCCCTACGCGAGTTCCACGACGAATTTCTGACGCTTGGGCTTCCGGTGACATTGGCGCGGGAGGCCATGCTCGGAGACGACTCCGGATCATCGCTGTAGGAACCCGGCAACATTCTTCGTGCCGCCGGCGCCGTACGCGACGCTCATCGATCGACGAGAATCTCACTTGCTTTGATCCCCGCCGATTCGATACGTTTCGTCATTCTCGTCTTTCTGAAACTTGTCAAAGTAGCAGCGGGGCAGCCAACTTGGTATCGAGGAAAATCAGAGGCACCCACCTGGAGGTCCTGGAGCATGGTGCGGGAGAACCTCTGGTTCTCGTGCACGGCTCGGTTAGCGATGTAAGAACCTGGTCTAAGGTAGCACCGAGGCTTGGACAAATGTACCGAACGGTATCGTACAGTCGCCGGTACCATTGGCCAAATGCGTCGATCGCAGCGGGCGAAGATTATTCGATGGATGAACAGGCGGCGGACCTCGAAGCACTGTTGTCGGGCCTCGAGGGAGGCTCTGCTCACGTGGTGGGCCATTCATACGGGGGGTACCTAGCTTTGCTTGTTGCGATGCGGGCGTCGGCACGCATAAAGCGTTTGGTGTTGATGGAGCCGCCCGTTCTACCTCTGGTTGTGAGTATTCCACCAAAGCCTATTGAACTGCTTAGACTACTTTTCAGCGAGCCGAACCTGGCGACGTCGATCATCCGTTTCGCGGTCAGTGGACTCGGACCAGCGACACAGGCCGTCAAGTCAGGTAATCGCGAGAAAGCCCTCCGTTATTTTGGATCAGCAGTCCTCGGGAAGAGGGCTTTCCACGATCTGTCTGAGGAGCGACTCGAGCAGGCGCGCTCCAACTTCATCGATGCTGAGTTCCTGGGTTCGGGGTTTAGCGAGCTACCTCACTCACAAGTCGCTAACATCCCTCATCCCACCTTGCTGGTGCAAGGAGAGAACAGCCGATCACTGTTTCCGCTTCTTCTGAACCAACTTGAGGAGTTGATCCCGGCAACGCAGCGATCCACGATTCCGGCCGCGTCTCACAACATGCACGAAGACAACCCGGACGCTTTCGTTCATGAGGTGACGGCCTTCCTGGGCCAAGGCTAGCGGTATCGCGAAGGGCGGTCATGTTCGCGATCGACGTGCCCCCATAGAGCGACCCGCCCGGCGTCAACGGCCGACGGGCGTAATCTTTCCGACCCAGCGGCACGTGTTCTTCGAAGCATGCCTCCGGAGGAAATCCACGTTGCGATCGTATCGATTGGTCGCGCTCGAGGACGGCATCCCGATTGGGGATCCCGGGGGAATCGCCACATCCCGCGTGTGTTCGGAAGACGCAAAAGGTCGATCCACAAAACGCCGGATCTGACTCATCAGATGATGCCGCCAGGCAGCCCACTCCGCATTTGGTTCTGAGTCCTGCGCAAGCCGATCGCCGATGCTTCTGACCGCATTCGACGCCCGGGCCGCTACGGCCGGAGCAGCGTCGGGGTCGGTGGCAAGGCGGATCAATCCATCCAGCCATACTTGCTGAACCACGCGGAGCACCTCGGCCGCGGATTCATTTTCTCCCGGGGACTCAAAGAACCGGCCCTCTACCGCGTCGAACACCCCGATCAGCGACGGAAGCGCAGCGTCCCTATCGGCCTGATAGACGAGTCGGGCGGCACGTTCGGGATTGAGGATGAACGAAATCACATGTGTTGCCAAGGCCTCTGCAGGCGCATATGGATCAAAAACCAATCCTGTATTGCGCTCGAAAAGCTCCCGGTTCGTTGGGTAGCCAAAGGGCCGTGGCGATATGAGATTCACGATGTTCTCGCCAAGAACAAGCTCCTCCGGCGCCACGACATCCAGCAGGGCCGAAAGGGCCGATCTCTGCACGTCTCCCGGAACCTCCATGGGCTCTGCGATCGCATCACCCCGGATCTTGTAGCCATATTCTATCCCGGCCAACAGCTTCGCCGTCGCCTCAATCTGATATCGATGCCGCAGGTACAGCGGTACAAGGACTTCCTCCGCCATCGCCAGTGGCCGCCCGGATCTGACTACCGCCTCGCCGAAGTTCTCCAGTGCTACCCGTCTTACCCGCGCCTCGCGTTTCAAGGCCTCGATCATGTCCGCGCCGTTGTCCCACAGGTTGGCCCCGGGATGCGCGGCTCCACTAGGACGAGCGTCGTTGTCAGTGACGAATGCGATGCCTGCCTCCTCTGCATCCCGGAGCACGTCGCGCAGGAAACGCTCTTCCGACTGCCCGGGCGCAGGGACGCCGTACCCGTACCGAACCGCAAGCTTGTCCCACTCTCCGATTCCGTCAGCGTACGCACGGCTGAGATCGATCGTGCCGTCTTCAGCGACAGTCGCGAGCGGAGCCGGGTAATCCATGACTGATGCGCGATCCACGTTCGACGCGGCGAAGTTGTGCGCCAACCCGATCGTGTGACCTACTTCATGGGCGGAAAGCTGCCGAATGCGGGCCAACGCCATCTCGAGCATCGGGTCGTCGCCGGCTGGCGGACCGGCCGCGTTCTCGCCTTCATAAGGTGCAAGCATACCCTCCGCCAACAGATAGTCCTGCCGAACCCGCAGCGATCCCAGCGACACATGTCCCTTGATGATCTCTCCAGTCCGCGGGTCGGTCACCGCATCCCCGTAGCTCCAGCCCCTTGTGGCACGATGCACCCACTGGATGACGTTGTACCGGACGTCAAGGGGATCCGCGTCTTCCGGCAACATCT
>JAHHLP010000013.1 GCA_018679295.1 Rhodothermia bacterium | reverse complement strand
CGTCAACATCGTGCGATAGACGCTCACGAGTTGGTCGGCCTCAAAATCGCGGGCCGACAGCATGTTTACCGGGATGTCGCTCTCGTACCCCGGATCCGACGTCTCTCCGTTGCCGATGCCGCCGCCGTTCGTGCTGACAACGTCCTGTCGTTCGTAGTCTGGCCGGGTCGATTGGTTGTGAGAATCAGACATAGACACCAGAATTGGACACTTGCTCCACTGCGGCTCGATGGAGCTCGTAAGAATCGGAACCGTGGGGCGAACCAGGTTCCCGATCAGGTGAGTATCGGCTATCGAACGCGCAGTCCAAACCGCTTTAACGACTCAACACGGCAAAATGTTTGGCGTCTAGGGTTCGACGTAGTCGGCAGCGGCAGAGTAGGGCAATTCGAACCAGAAGCGCGATCCGCGGCCCTGCGTACTCTCGACGTGAATCTGCTGTCCGTGCGCCTGGAGGATCTGTTTGACAATACTCAGGCCGAGGCCGGTGCCGCCGCTTCTCCTCGATCGGTCGGGATCGACGCGGTAGAATCGCTCAAATACGCGCTCCAGGTGCTCCTCGTCTATTCCGCGACCTGTGTCGATCACTTCCACTCGCACCTTGTCCTTTCTCCGTGCAACGCGGCATCGAATCGAACCCTCGTCCGAATACGCGATGGCGTTCTCGACAAGGTTGATTACCACCTGTCGCATCCGATTTCTGTCCGCATGCACGAGAAGGGTCGGGTTATCGACCTCCAGGCTCAACCCTTTGTCTTTGAGTTTGGCGCGGAGGGATTCGCCCACCTCGAGTACCAGTTCCGACATGTCGAAAATGTCCGGCGAAATCAGGTCCTCCCGATATTCAAGGCGCGCGATCTCGATCAGGTCGTTGAACAGATTTGAAAGCCGCTGCAGGTTCGACAACGCCTTTTCGCCATACAGGGAACGGTGTTCATCGGTTAGACCGGGGGACGAGAGGGCCTCAACGTAGCCCCCAACGGCGAAGATCGGATTCCGCACCTCGTGCGACACATTACCGATAAACTCATTCTGCACGGCTGCCATGCGTTGCAGGTTGACGATTTTCTCCCGAAAGCTGTCGGACATCCGGTTCAGACTGTCCTCGAGATCGATGAATTCAGATGCGCGTGAATGCACCTGAATCTGTCGATCGAGATCGCCTTCGGCGATTCGGCGGGCGCTGTTGCGGATCTCTGTAAGAGGGATCGTGACGCGCTGGGCCGCCAGCCAACTACCGAGTACGGCGAGCACCAGCGCCAGCACCATTCCGACGACGAGCGCCGCCTTGATCCGGTTGACAAGCGCCAGCAGGCGCGGCTCGCCCTGCCCGACGCGAACGGTTAGATCCGACTCAGCGCGGCGCACGCTCATGTAGTGAACGAGGGACCCGGCGTCAGACTTGAGTTGCTCGATTTCGCGCTGCCCCGGTTGGAGTTCGGCCGGCAAACCGACCTGCGCAGCTATGGTGCTGTTTGACGGCGAGAGCCGCATTTCCTCGACGACAAGTTCGCTTCCGCGAACTACCGTGATATGCATCTCTCCGATCTGGGCAAAATCACGGGCCACGATGGTGAGTTCAGCTGCGGGTGTGTCATCCAACAGGACGGCGACCCGCTCGGCTTGCTCTCGAATGGTGCGGTCCAGGACGCTGTCGATGTCGCCCTGAAGAACGAACGCCAGGTACAGCCAGATCGCGGCGGCCGCGACGCCCACGAACACGACGAACGTGAGCATCATCAGAAGTTGCGGGGATGCCCTGGGGAGTAGCAACCACGCTCGACCGCGAATCGACGAGCGCCAGGGTAGCCGCATGGAGAACTTAGGGTACCGGAATCAGGCTTTTACCGCGACCTACGACTCGGCGCTGGCCTCTCGAACGAAACGGTACCCGACTCCACGAACGGTCTGAATGTGCTCGGCAAATGGCCCGAGCTTTTCGCGAAGGTTTTTGATATGTGCATCGACGGTTCTCTCGGTCACCATCATGGCATCCTTCCAGATGGTCTCAAGGAGCTGCTGGCGGGTGAACGCCTTGCGTGGATGCCGAACGAGATACCGTAGAAGCTCGAACTCCGTCAACGTGAGGCCAAGGTCCTTGTCCTCAAGGCTCGCCCGGTATTCGTCCTCGTAGATCGTAAGGCCGTCGACTTGCAGCGTCCGGCTCTCTTCAACTCCGCTGCGCCGCAGGATAGCCTTCACGTTTGCAAGGATCACCGACGGAGATACCGGCTTCGTGAGGTACGCGTCGCCACCGAGCATGAGACCCTTGATCTGATCCTCTTCTTCGACTTTGGCGCTCAGGAAAATGATCGGAATCGTCTCCGTTTCGACTCGGGAACGCAGCCGACGACATACTTCATAGCCATCAAGGCCGGGGAGCATGATATCGAGAACAATGAGGTCGATGTCCGGCGTGGCCTTCTGAAGCGCTTCCTCGCCATCGAACGCCTTGTGGACAGTGAAGCCTTCCTGAGAAAGGAAATGACCAACGACTTCGGCAACATCCTCTTCGT
>JAHHLP010000469.1 GCA_018679295.1 Rhodothermia bacterium | reverse complement strand
GTTCAGGAGATGCACGTCGACGGATTTCGGTTTGATCTGGCGGCAGCCCTTGCGCGCGATCTCTACGAAATCAACATGCTGTCCGCCTTCTTCCAAGTCATTCAGCAGGACCCCATTCTAAGTCACGTCAAACTGATTGCAGAACCGTGGGATGTTGGCCCGGGTGGCTATCAGGTAGGATCGTTTCCATGGCAGTGGACGGAGTGGAACGGGAAGTACAGGGATGCGGTGCGCAGATACTGGCGGGCGGATAAGGGCGTAGTGGGCGAGTTTGCGTCCCGCATTGCGGGGTCCAGCGATCTCTATGAGCTTTCCGGACGCAAGCCATGCGCCTCCATCAATTTTGTGACCGCGCACGACGGCTTCACCCTCGAGGATCTGGTCAGCTACGAAAAGAAGCACAACCAACCCAACCTCGAGAACAACAAGGATGGACACGAACCCAACTACAGTCAGAACTTTGGTGTTGAGGGCCCGACGTCGAATCGTCGAACTCTGGCCAAGAGGGAGGCGGTTAAGCGAAGTCTTCTGGGCACGCTCATAATCTCGCAGGGCGTTCCCATGATTCTGGGCGGCGACGAACTCTCGCGAACCCAACGCGGAAACAACAACGCGTACTGTCAGGACAACGAGATCAACTGGTACGACTGGAGCCTCGACAAGCGACAGGGGCGATTCCTGACGTTCGTGCGGAAGCTGATGGCGTTTCGAAAAGAACATCCCAGCTTCAGGCGCCGTCAATTCCTTACGGGGCTTTCCGACGGGGCCGGCGTTAAAGACATCATGTGGTGGCATCCCGATGGTCATGAACTCGGGGACGACGACTGGCGCGATACGGACCTGCAGGCCTTTGGCATGCTGTTGCGCGGAGACAGGATTTATGACGTGGACTCACATGGCCGGGTTGTACGCGACGATACGTTCCTGATTTTGTTTAACGGTTCGACCCGTACGGTCACTTTCAACTTGCCGGCAACCAAATCAGGAGAGCCCGTGGAGTGGGATGTTGTTCCGGAAGCGCGGCGTTCGTTGTCTCATCGGCACTATCGGGCCGGAGACACGTTGCGACTCAAGTCGCATCTGATGACCGTGCTCACGGCTCGCGACGAAGAGCAGGAGGAGGCGTGACCCGTCTTTGATGTAGCGCTAGGCTGGAGCGCGGCCGTAAAGTGATGCGAACTCGGCCATCTGTTTGACCACTTCGTCCGTCACATCGTCCATGGCAAACCGCCAGGTCCAATTACCCAGGCCTTCTCCAGGTACGTTCATCCTCGCTTCGGTTCCAAGGCCGAGAACATCTTGCAGCGGAATCACCACGGTATCCGCAACCGACATCTGGAGCGCGCGGATAAACTTCACATGTATGTCGGACGAGTTGTGGTCAGTGACGCCCAGATAGGATCGACAGTATTCGCGGGCACGATTCACTTGGGCGGCATCCTGCGTACTACGGTTTGAAGAGTACCAGCCGTGCAGTGTGTCGTTGTCATGCGTACCGGTGTACGCCACGAGGTTGCGCCGGTAATTATGGGGGAGAAATTTGTCGTCGGCGTCACCGTCAAATGCGAATTGCATGACGGCCATTCCCGGGAAACCGAATCGATCCATCAGTTCCACAACGCCAGGAGTGATCAACCCGAGATCCTCGGCAATAACGGGAAGTTCGACCAGTCGCGACTTAAGAGTCTCGAACAGTCCGGCGCCGGGACCCTCTACCCAACGACCCTTGACGGCCGTTGGCTCCGAGGCGGGTACCTCCCAATATGCTTCGAAGCCTCTGAAATGATCGAGGCGTACCACGTCCACCTGCTTGAGAATCGATGCCATGCGGCGCGTCCACCAATCGTACTCGTTATCCCTCATCGTCTCCCAACGATAAATGGGATTTCCCCAGCGCTGCCCAGTCTCGGAGAAATAGTCGGGTGGAACCCCGGCGACTACGGTCGGCTGACCAACGTCGTCTAGCTGGAATAGGTGAGGCTCGGACCAGACGTCGGCGCTATCGTGCGCCACATAGATCGGTATGTCTCCGACGACGCTTATGGAGCGGCTGTTGCAGAAGCGGCGGAAGCGATCCCATTGCCGCGCGAAAAGAAACTGCCAGAACTTGTGCACCGAGATCCGGTCGCCCAGCGATGATCGCACGCCTTCAATAGCGGACTCGGTGCGGTCACGCACCGGGCCGGGCCAATCCGTCCAGCACTGGTTGTTCTGGCTCTCCCTTATAGCCATGAAGAGCGCGTAGTCGTCCAGCCAGGTCTTCTCCTGGTCACAAAAACGCTCGAAAGCCTGGGCCTCCGAGTGACGCGCCGATTGAAAGCGTTGAAATGCTATTTCGAGAAGCGAAGTCTTGAACCGAATCACCCGTTCAAATTCAACGTGATGGTTAGAGAAGTCAGGCAAGCTATCCAGGTCCGACAGGTCGAGGAAGCCTTCCTCGAGAAGCAAGTCGGGAGAAATCAATAGCGGATTGCCGGCGAACGTCGACGGGCTGGAGTAGGGGGAGTACCCATGACCCACCGGGACGAGCGGGAGGACCTGCCATATTTTCTGCTTGGCTGCCGCAAGTTTCTCCGCGAATGCGTACGCCTCATGCCCCAAGTCCCCGATACCGTATCGGCCAGGAAGGGAAGTGATATGAAGAAGAACGCCGCTAGCTCGGTGATGGGCCATCTGTACCGGATAAAAAGAGAATTGCCAGCGCCAAGAGATCCTGAAAGCTCAGGTGACGGAATCCTGAAATGATAGTCGGGGCAAAATATAACGCGATCATCCCTCACGGCGAACGGAATAATCGTGAAGTGATGTATACGATGGCTCGCTTAGGACCGTTAATTACTTGATAGGCATGTGGTTGTTGAGTAGAAGGCCTCGTCGAATCGTCACAGGCGAGTTTCTGTAACATGAGTAGGCAGAGCACGTAGCCACCTAGCAGTCCAAGCCCGTAGCAGTCTGAGTTTCATACCACAGCAGTACTGATGAGAGAGATACTTTCGTCGCTGGAGACGGCCGACTACTCGTTCCTGGTCGAGGTGATGTCGAGCCCCGTCAACTTCACGGACGATGCAGAGATGCGCAGGCGGGCACGAGCCTACGAGGCGTCGGTACGAGACGAGGATCGGGAGGCGCTTGATTCGAAACTCGAACGGGAGATCCGATACCTCGGAAGCGCGGAGACCGCGTATTTCGTTCGGTTCATGTTTGGCCAAGACCCGGGTGTAAGCTTTCGCGAAATACTCCGGGACGTTGCCCACGCGCTAAAGGTTCGGCCCAATCGTGACGGCACCGATCGGGAGGTGCTTGAGGACATTGTCAGCCAGTATGCCACGCAAACATTTGCCGAGCTGCCGGCAGAAGAACAACAGAAGATGCTGGAGGACCTCGGCGTCGAGAAGGAGAAGGCGAAGGCTTTCCTGAAACGATCAGCCGGGGTGTTCGCGCTCCCAGTCATGATTCAGGTATTCAACGCGGTGATTGTGGAGGCGCTGATCAAGCGGGTGATTCTCGGCACGATCGCGAAACTTCTCGGTGAACAGGTCGCGCGCAAGCTCTTTCTGCTAATTGCCGGTCGCTTTCCGTGGTGGCTCAATTGGGTGGGCCCGTTGGCCTGGACGGCGTCGCTTGGCTGGACCGCCGTTGATCTGCAGGGACCGGCAATGCGAAAGACAATTCCCGTTGTCCTGTATCTCGGGCTGTGTTCGCTGCGCCAAACGAGCCAGGTGCAGTCGTCTGAATAAGATCTCGAAAGCGGTCGTAGAGGCGTCCGGTCAGGGTGTCCGCCACCTCTGAAGGAAGGTCCACGATCATCGGAAAATTTATGCTGGACGCGCCCGCCGTATCCACGTAGACCGTCTTCAGTCGGAGGCGGCGCTGAAAAATGGACTGAGCGCTGTAGAAGACGTGCATCTTGCGGATCGGTATGTACCAGATCATTCTGCGGATAACTCCTTTCCGAATTACCAGCGCATCGTCGGTCAGCGAGTAGCCGTGATGATGATAATTCAGCCACGCCCAAAGGGGCACGAGGGGAAAGAGAGCAAATCCGTAGAGTGCTGGGCGCCAAAATGCTGAAACGGCCAAGGTCAGCGCTGCGAGAACAAGCCCATACCGTATCGTCATACGGCGGATAGTCAGTCGGGACACCTTGCTCAATCGTGAGGGCCATGAGACGGGTAGGATCCGCGTTGACAGGTCACCGATTTCCTCCTCCTGGCTGAACGGAGCCGCGATCTGGAAGCCGTGTTCACGCACGTTGAGCCCCATTGTTTGAAGCTCCATTATCCACCATCCGAACCTCGACATGACTGGATTGGAACGGCAGATCAAAGCCTGAACCTTCTTCAGAGGAATGGTAGCCTCGGCCAGGGTCAGCAACCCATGCCGCTTGTGAAGCTTGTCCGTTTCCAGCCAGAGTCGAAAGCCATAGTATTTGTTAAGGTTAACGAGGATGCCGCTAACCCAGGAGAGGAGTGCGGCAGCCGCGGCAGCCATAAAGCCGGCGAGCCATGGCGAATCCGCGACCGTCTGCGTCAAGGCTCCGAGCTGTCCCCTCGTCAGCATCTCGGCAAGGAGTTCCGGGTCCGGCTCGATGAACTGCAGGAAGGAAAAGATGATGGCGATATAGAGGAGGGAGAAGCGAAACATCCCGGAGAGAAGGACGCGATCCAGCGTCATCGAAATCAGGGGAGGGCCAGCGTGGTGATCGTCGTCGGTGACCTCTGCCAGCGCGTCCCGCTCGTGATCCGGCACGGGTCGCCCACTTCTCTCGAGCACTTGAGCACTCGGCTGTGCACCGTCTGAAGTCCACTGCGCGTCCTGCGCTTTCTGTCGCTGGAAGGAGCGAATGACTTCCCGAATTCGGTTTGCTTCGGCCACCGAGACATACTCCAGGACTCCCTCAGCCGCCGCGCTTCCCGCCGTGAAAACCTTCACGCTGGCGGTGCCGAGCAGACGCGGGAGCAGCTTCCTCTCCATCTCTATGTTCTGAATCCTCTCCACCGGTATGTTGCGACGCCGCCTCGTGAAGACACCACTGTGGATGACTAGCTCATTGGGCGTAATCCAGTACCGAAACCGATGGTATTGGAGGTAGAGCAGAGGAAGAGTGACGGCCCCATACAGGACCGCGATACCCAGGTTCAGATAGCTCTCACTGGATGGCGACCGCAGCACGGGGATCAGAAGTATGGCGAAGCCCGGCAGACTTACCACGAAGCGATGGAGCAGTGTCCACGGATGCAAACGTCGCTCGTCGACACCTTCGGGTGCTCCGCGATCTTCTGTAGGGCTTTCCAACGGGGCTAGATGGTGTCTTCCAGGATATAGTTCTTGAGCTCGTCGCGAAGCCTCTCTGCCTCTTCAAAGGCCAGGCCCGGAAGTACTACGTCGCTGCTGCGGGTACCCGCCGTGTGCACGATCAACTTGCCGAGGTCGAACTCACGCTCGATGATGTCCTGCGAGACGTCAAGGTGCTGAATGCGTCTCAGCGGGACCACGGTACTTACTCGATTGATAATCCCGCGTCGCAGGAAAAGCTCTTCTCCCCGAAGACTGTAGCGCCAGAAACGATACCAGAGGCGCGGAATGATGAGCCCCAGAGCAGCTGCCAGCAGTGCAGACGCAGTGGTGGCGACGCCCGTAGGCAATGCCGACTCGTCCGCGAACAGCGAGGCTGCATCGTAGATAAGTGCAGCGAAAATGAGAATAGCGCCAAGAAGCAGGATCTTGATGGTCCAGACCTTACGAGCCGACGGGTGAAGGTGCTGAAGTGACGATTCAGCGGAGGAAAGCGGTGTCGAGGGAACGTCGCTGATCATGATTCTTCCTGCGCCAGGAGCTCGGCGGCCTTCTTCTTGATACGAACCTCCTCGGTGTTCTGCGGGGTGAGCCTGGATGCTTGCCGCAGGTGTACGAGGGCCTCGTCGATACGCTCCATGGCCAAGCACGTTTGAGCTAATTCCCAGTGCGCAATCAACAGATCACGGTCGAGGTGGATGGTCCTTCTCAACATTCGTTTTGATTCCTCGAGCGAGCCGTCCGGTAGGCCGCCAAACAAAGCGCTGGCCGCGAGTCGCTGGACCCAATTCAGCTGCGACAACTCGCGGTTGAAGATTCCACCCACGAGATAGGCCAGGGCAT
>JAHHLP010000610.1 GCA_018679295.1 Rhodothermia bacterium | reverse complement strand
AGTTCCACCAGTCCGTGTTAACGGTTGGCACGCCTTCTCGGAGCCGCTTGTTGTCGACTTTGACGATAAGGAAGTTGCCGGTGGGGCGGACGTGATCAGTGATCTCGAACTGGAAAGGTGTGAACCCACCGACGTGAAAGCCAAGGTATTCGCCGTTTAACCAGACCTTCGCTTCGTAGTTGGCCGCGCCGAAGTAAACATACAGACGACGGCCTTCCGCCAGGTCATAGTCGAAGTCCTGCTTGTACCAAACGGTACCCTCATAAAGAAAGAGGTCGGCTCTCTGGGAATTCCAATCTCCGGGTACCTCGAGCAGGTCGCTCGTGTCGAAATCGTACTCAATGAGGTCGCTTCGGGATGCCGGTTTCCTGTTGGCGAAGAAGCCTTCGTCGCCGTGCGGCTCCCATCGGTAATTGTAAAACCCGGTTTCGAAAGGATCGACGATTGCATGCCACGCACCGTTGAGCGTTGTCGTCGCTCGGCCGTAAACATTCCCGATCAGATCGGCCGGCTGGGCAGACGAGTTAACGGAGATTGAAAGTGTAATCCAAAGGGAGAAGAGAGCAAGTGATGCTGGACGGCACATATCCGGTCGAGGTCTGAATTGGCAACGGTCTAGCGCAACGATACGATACACATACATTGCTGCGATAACGTTCGAGGAAAATTACCGCGCATAAAGATGCCATGATTCCGTGTTTGTGCCCTCACGCTTGTCCCGCATCTTGATCCGTAGACGAGGAGGCCAGGCGCGATCACAATCACGATGTTTTGAGTGGGTCTTAGTATGTAGTCCTGGTTGAATTCGTTGAGTCTGGATCTCAGAGGCCCGGCGTCGCCCCGTTCATGTATCGTCGACGTCGGATTCGAGGTCACGAACGCATCGAAAGCCGACGTGAAACAGGGCGGTCTCAGGCGTCGAATGACTGCGAGCGGAAACTCGGTAGCCATGGCACCACCCGGGCTCGCACAGAAAGCTGCCACCTCTCTGAACCCGCTCGCTGGCCTCGTCCGGGATAAGCGGCTCGTTTCGTTCGCTGTACGGTCGGTACCACGAGGCCGTCCACTCCCAGACGTTTCCTCCCATGTCGGTTAGTCCCAGCTCGGTCTCGCCGAACCTGCCCACGGGCGACGTAGCCAGAAAACCGTCGGCCTCTGAGTTGTCGATAGGAAACGTGCCGTTCCACGTGTTCGCCATGTGGACGTCGTCGACAACCAGCTCGTTGCCCCATGCATAGCGCGACCGGGAATTGGTTGCACCGCGAGCTGCGTGCTCCCACTCGATTTCGGTAGGAAGTCTTCCGCCAGTCCAAGAGCAGTAGGCTTCAGCATCGTTGAAGGAGACTTGGGTCACGGGATGGTCGTCGGGCGTACGCGATGCACTCGGTCCTGTCGGTGTTCGCCAAGACGCGCCGTCCACCATCACCCACTGCTTGGCTCCAACGTCGAAAACCCCCGCATTACCGAACCGCTCGGCCTCGGTTCGGTATCCCGTGCTCTCGACGAACTCGCGATATTGCCCAACGGTAACCGGGTGAATGTCCATGGCGAAGGGATCAACGTCGGCCCAAAAAGTGGGTTGCTCCGATGGCAGACCCATTTCAGATCCGACAAGAGTTCGCCCGCCCGGCACGAGAATCATTTTTGTCGGACCGACTTCGGTCGTCATTGTGAACGAATCTCGGTCAGTCGTGCCGCCGCTGGGTTCCTCCTGAGGGCGCGAATCGTGTTCGGAATTCTGTTGACAGCCCATAGCGCACATCGCGAGTACCACGAGGAGCGGTCCCCAAGCGCAGAAGCTGTGTTGTTCTTGTATCAAAGTCGATTGGGGTCACGGCGCGGCAGATCCTGATACGAAGGATCAAGGCACGCCAGACGGTTGGGCACACGATTACGTCTTTGGATCGAAGATACCTTCTTTGTGCAATTTGCAACAGGCGGCTGCAGCCCGGATCTTGCGCCTGTTGACGGTACGGCTGCAAATCAACAGTCGTAATGGAGAACTGCCCTCGCTGTAAACGGATAAATCAGAAATGCTCATACGGACTTCGATTGCCCAGCTCGCGCTAGCCGTCGTATTGTCGACGCCGGCAATATCCTTCGGTCAGTCCGCCTACACGGCTGCAACCCACGCCGACCTGCTCGCCTTCTTTGAGGAGTGGCGCGATTTCGAGCACCCGCCGATTCTCGACGGCGCTCCGGATTACACCGCGGAGACCTTTGCCTCTCGCTACGCGGACTATCTGGATCTGAGCGCTCGCCTCGACGCTTTCGACACCACCGGCTGGTCCATTGCCGAGCGCGTGGACTGGCACCTCGTGCGTGCCGAAATGAACGGATTCGACTTCAACCACCGCGTGCTGAAGCCATGGGTGCGTGACCCCGCCTATTACCAATCGATCTGGATGAATCGAAGTGACGTGCCGCGGCATGAGGGACCGACGCATCACGCGGTGACGGAACTGTGGACGTACGAATTTCCGCTCGCTGCGAGTGAGGAAGAGCGCCTGATCGCTGACCTCAGCGTGATTCCGCCACTGATGCGTCAGGCACAACAGAATCTGGTCGGCAACGCGCGTGAGCTTTGGATCGCTGGGATCCGAAACATTCGTTCGCAGCGATCAAACCTTGATGAGATCAGTAGCCGCGCAGGCGCGGAGGCGAGCGCGGAGCTTCGGTCCGTGATCGAGGAGAGCAAGGCCGCGACAGATGCGCTTGTGGCGTGGCTCGAAGCTGAGGCTGAAAACAAGGATGGACCATCCGGCATCGGGAAGGACAACTATACCTGGTATCAGCGGCACGTCCATCTTGTACCGCTCACGTGGGAGGAGGAGGTGCACCTGCTGAAGCGGGAGCTCGACCGTGCGTGGTCGTCACTAAAGCTTGAAGAGCATCGCAACCGGAACCTTCCGCCGATGGTTGCCGCCTCAACCCCAGAGGAGTATGACGCGAAAGCGGATTCTGCGGCAAGTCAATTCATGGCCTTTCTCGAGGAGCAAGAGATCGTCACCGTCACCGACTATATGGAGCCGGCTCTTCGCGAACGTCTCGGGCGCTTCGTGCCGGAGGAAACACGCAATTTCTTTTGGATCGCCGCCCATTACGATCCGACTCCACTCTATACGCACTTCTATCACTGGTTCGAGCTGGCTCGCATGGATCGAGAGCCGCACCCGAGTCCGGTGCGGCAGGGAGGACTCCTCTACAACATCTTCGACAGTCGTAATG
>JAHHLP010000559.1 GCA_018679295.1 Rhodothermia bacterium | reverse complement strand
TGTTCCACCCGGTCGTCCATCTTCGTCCAGAGGCAATCGAAGGCGGGTACCCAGAAGACGGCAACTCCGCCCGGTTTCATAAGCGGATAAAGCTTCTCCAACTCGGCGATATCGTCTTCAACATGTTCAAGTACGTTGGAAGAATACATGACGTCAATTGTTTCTGCAGGCAATGACCTCGAATCGGTTACGACCTGGTATCCTTTGGCTTCGAGTGTAGCAACGTTGTCGGGATCGATTTCGACGCAGGTGATCCGCTCCGGCTGGGCAATGTCGCATACCAGGTCCGTAATCGTGCCAACGCCGGCGCCAAAATCGAGCAGATGGTGATGGGGTTCAGTTTCCTCGGCGAAAAGGCTGGCGATATGATGGTTATAGCGCACCAGGTACTTCGCCTGTTGTAGCTCTTCGTTGCCGGTGTAGGAAAACGCCTCGTTCATGCCCGATTGAAATGCTCAGTAACTCATAGGGTGCTTTTTTCGGTTTGCGACGATCGGTCGCATCGGACGGCTTTTGTTTTGCCAGTTGGGCTGGCAGATATCAATCCGAACCCCGACATCTGTTGTGATCCGTGCGCATCTAACATCAAGACCCCAAGTTCAAACTTAAGCTTTGGAACTCGCGGTAGGGTGGTGTCTGCATGAAAAACAGGGTGCAATGAGTCGGGTCGTCCTTTGTCCCGCTGACGGCTAGGCTGTTACACGGCGGTCCGATGTGCCCCTTATTTCGAGCTAGGTAGCGACGAAATCAGCGATCTCAAAGTTGAGTTCCTCCTGCCACGCCTTGTATGCCGTGACGATCAGGGCTGTTACGGGCACAGCGATGAACAGCCCCAAAAGGCCAAAGAACGTCCCGAATACGAAGAGCGAAAGGATGATCAGGATCGGATGCAGTCCTACCTGCCGGCCGAGAATCTGGGGCGTGAGGACCGATTGCTCGAGGAGAGACTGTCCAAGAAGAACTGCGAAAACTATGGCGGCCTTCACGAGCCACGGATCGCCGAACACGATCGCCAGCGTAATCCCGATCAGATTGGTAATGATGGCTCCCACATTCGGGATCATGTTCAGCAGACCACCGAGTAATCCGATCAGCAATGCAAACGGGACATCAAAAATGACGAGCAGTACCGAAACGTTGAAGGCTGCGATCGCACTGATGGTCAGTTGCCCCCGGAGGTAATTGCCGACCACGGAGCCAGCCTGGATCAGGTATTCCCTTCGGCCTCCAAACGTGGGGAAGAGGTCGCGGAGGCGTTCGGATATCCCCTCGAAATCCTTGACGTTGTAAAAGATCAATACCGGCATGATCGCCACAACGGTGATCAGTCCGAGAATCGACCCGATCGAACGGACCACTTGCTGTGCCGCGTCCGGGATTCCGCTCGCTAGGGCGGTGGCCTGATCCTGCACGGCGGCAATGACCAGGGAGATGAAGGTGTCTTTCTCGATGAGTCCCGAGCCCTCGAGGTTGTCGAGAATGGTGAGATCGGAAAGCCACCCCCTGAATCCGCTGATTCCGCCCAGCATGCGCCCGCCGAGCACCTCGAGCTGCCCGACAAGGTTCGGCACGAGGATGAGGAAGATCGTCGCAAATACGCCGATGATAATGCCGGTGACGATGAGCGAGGACGTCCACCGGGGTACCCTGAACCGCTGATTCAGAAACCTGACGACGGGGCTGAAAAGGAACGCGAGCAAATACGCGACACCAAACGGAAGCAATACCGTGCTGATGCGATCGAAGAACCACAGGATGAGCAGAAACGCGCCGGAGATAAGGATGGCACGCACGGCGCGGTGCGAGCGAATCGGCCACAGCAGGATGAAGCCCGCTCCACCGACGAGGATCGGATTGAGAAACTCACGCATGGTGTAGAGCAGCACGAGGAAGAGTGCCATGCTCCCGCCAATGAGCGTCGCGTCGAGGGCGCTGAGTCCGTCACTGGACCGGGACTCGGACCGGGATTTGCCGTCGGATGCCATGGGCAGCAGCTACTCGGACGCTGAGGTCATCTCGCCCTCTGCGGCCGTGCGCGCCGGCTGCTGTGGGACGGCACCGTCAAGAGATGCCTGTTCGTTGAGTTTCTCCTGTTCCGTGCGAAGGCGCTCTTCCCACTCGAGGAGCTCGCGCTCTCTCCGAATAAGCTTCTTATAGCTTTCCTCGATAGCCCTCTCGCGGACTTCAAACGGCGCCAGCTCCATGTGGCCGCGTTCCTCGAAGTAGCGCTTAAACAGCCAGTTGTGCTTCGCCGCCTCCATCAGCTCCGCGAAGCGGTAGGCACCGAGCGCACCCCAGTTTGTGGTCTCTTCCATGTGACCGAGGACCACGCGCAAAACAGACATGATCTCGTGTACGCTGTCCGCTGCGGCGAGAAACTCCTCGTACAACTGGGGATCGTTGATGAGGCGGGCCACCGTTCCCTCGCCGTGCTCAACCTTGTCGAGAATCGTCTTCACCCCTTGTGTCGCCTCGTCTGCAAGAGTCACGAGACTGGTTGCATTGTCGGCCATCGACTCCATCAGGTTCTGCGTCTCCGTTGCGGTACGCACAAACGTGTAATACAGCGTCGAGTCGTAGATGATCTTGCCAAGGGTGCCCTCTCCGGCACGCACATCGCGCATGATCTGGTCAAACGAAGTCGCCGCTTTCTCGAAGTTCTGAACCGACTCGAGCGCACGGTCAGTAATCTCGAACAGGTCGAACGGATCAACGCCGTTGATGATGTCGCCGTCCTGAATCGGCTCGCCGAAGTCCTCCGGCGTAACAAGAACGACAATCTGGTTACCGACGAGGCCGTCGCTCTTGATCTGTGCCTGCGTGTTCTTCGTAATTACGCGCCGCGCCTTCTCGTCGATGGCCATGTCCACCTCGATCTTCCCACCCGGCTCTACCGGCAGACGCACGGACTGCACACGCCCGACGTTCACTCCCTGATACTGAACCTTCGCGCCCGACGCCAATCCGGCAACCGAGGTATATCGCGACTGAATGAAGAAGGTGTCGCTAAACAGGAAGGAGCGGTTGGCAATGGTAAACAGCGCTGCCATGAAGAGGGCCGCCCCAGCGATAACAAGAATACCAGTCCGCGTCTGACGCGTCATTCTATCTTTAGTATAGGTCCGGGACTGAGCGGTAAGAACATCTAGTCACCGAAGAAGTTGCGGATTTCAGGGTGATCGGCCTTGCGGACCTCGTCGAGCTTCCCGCTCGCCACAATCTCCCCATCGTACAGAAAATGTGCCGTGTCTGCGATGATCTCAGCGCACAGAAGGTCGTGCGTGATAGCGATGGACGAGATGCCTCTCTCGTCCCTGAGCCGGACGATGAGATTCGAAACGGTGCGAACCGATATCGGGTCGAGTCCGGTCGTCGGCTCATCGTAGAGCATGAGGTCGGGCTCGAGAATGATCGCACGCGCCAGGCCGACGCGCTTCTTCTGGCCGCCGGAGAGTTCTGCGGGGTATTGAGGCCCCTTCTCTGGTAGGTTGACCCAATTGAGGGCCTCCCGAATCCGTTCGGACCGCTCCTGCTTGGACAGGTCGGAATGGCGCTCCAGGATGAACCCTAGATTCTCCGACACGGTCATCGAGTCGAATAGTGCCCCTCCCTGGAACACGTATCCCGTAGAAAGGCGGAGGCGGTCCAGTTCGTCGCCGTCCATGTCGTCCACCTTATGACCCATCGCCCACACTTCTCCCGAATCCTGTCGAAGCAGACCCACGACATGCTTGACGAGAACGCTTTTTCCGGTTCCTGAGCCTCCCATTACAACCGCAGAATCGCCTTCTCGGACGCTCAGATCGACCCCCCTAAGAACCTGCTTGGTGCCAAAGCCCTTGTGGAGCGATCGGATCTCCACGATCACGTCGTCGGGGGGAGGTGCGCCGTTAGCCGAAACGGTTTGTAATTGGTCGTTCACGTCGTCAGCCCGATATGTCGCCGAAGATCATGAGCGAAAGTCGCACGACGATGACGTCCGAGATGAAGATCAGCAAGGCCGACAATACGACAGCCTGCATGGCTGCCTGCCCCACTTCACGCGTGCCTCCGCGAACGGTGTAACCCATGTAGCAACTGACGATCGCAACGATAAAACCGAAGATCGAGGTTTTCATCGTGTCGACCACCAGGTCGGAGATGCGGATCGTCTCGAAGGCGGAGTTCAGGAAGATGCGGTAGTCCATACCGACGGCTAGCACCGATTCGAGATAGCCGCCGATCATCGCAAGCGTGTCTGTCCAGACGGTCAGAATCGGGAAGACGATGACGCAGGCCAACACGCGCGTGATCACCAGGTAGTGAAATGGCTTGAGGGCTGCGACTTCAAGCGCGTCTATCTGCTCGGTCACGCGCATCGAACCGATCTCGGCACCTATTCCGGCTCCGAGCCGACCGGCGAGTACGAGAGAGGTGATCACCGGCCCAATCTCCTTGAACACGGAGAGGGCGAGCATGTTGGGCAGTACGGCCTCTGCGCCGAAACGGATCAGTGTCCCGCGGCTCTGCATCGCGAGGACGACGCCGATAGAGAATCCGGTGACGGACGTCAGGATGAAGCTCTTGGCGCCAACTTCGTCCATCTGATTGAACAGCTCTCGAATCTCGAACGGCCGCCGCCAGAACCGTTTGAAGAACTCAATTGCAAACAATGCGAGGTCGCCTGCGCGATTCGCGAAGGAGAGGATGATGCTCCTCTGTTCGAGTGGAAGAGGCTCGGTGGTTTCGGACAAGTGATCTCCGCCGGTTGGGTGAACCCTAAGATGCTAAATGCGCAGGCCGTTTTCTACCTGCTCGCTCAATAAGCGTATTGCCAGAGCAGATTGACGCTGATCGAGCTGCGCCTGCTCAGGACGCGGAGGAGTAGACTCTGAAGCATCTCGAACTCGGCTGTTATTTCAGGCGTGCTGGACACCGTGGAGGACGAGCTGCTGCTGAGATTGAGCGGCTGGCTTATCGCGAGATAGACCCGTCTGTGAACGTACTTTCCGGCCGTAAGCCGGGCATCGAGGCCCTGCTGCTCGATTTCGATGACATCGAGACCGAGGCCGGTCCCCGCCACGTCCTCGATAAGGCCGGCGATTTGCCCCAGCGCGAGATTCGTTGCCAGCGAACCCCCCGCCCCCGATCCTCCCAGGTGCAGGCTTTCTGAAGCGGGCCGTCCGAAGGCGATGTAGGACACGATGTCGGTCATCTCCATCGTCGGATCGGAGCTCAGTTCCACATCAAGGTCGTCAAAGCGGCCGTTTGCGGAAAGCGTGATCGTGACCTGATTCTCCGGGTTTCTGAAGGCACGAATTTCGTACTCCGCCTCGATGTCGAGTATCGGGTCATCGATGGGCCCGTTATACGTGAGTGTCCCTTTCGTGATCGAGAACGTCTTCCCGAACTGCACAATACGGCTGCGCTCCGGGATCACCTCGATCGTTCCGAACACCTGCGCAAACTGCTTGCGTTCCTTGCGTACCTCGAGGTCGCCGGTGAACTGGACGTCCATCTCGGGGCTCTTCTTGGACCGCAGCCACGTGTTGCGGCTCAGCTGGACCGTGAGGTCCATCGCCAGCGCTTCGTAGAAGGAGAACGTGGTCGTGTCCTTCTCGGAGATACGGATACCAAACCGCTGCTCAACCGTCTGGAGATCCTCCATGGACAGCCTGACGGCTGCGAACTCCTCGATCTCTTCGGCGAGGAACAGGTCGGCCGACGCCACATTGACCGAGCCGTTCAGAACGGGTTGTCGCGTGGAGCCGGAGAGCGTGAGGTCGGATGCCGCCGAGGCCCGGTATTCCCGGTTATCAACCGCGAGGAAGTCCTCGGAGCTGATATCGAGGTCAAAGGATCCGAGTGTCAGTTCCGAGAGGGTGATGGATCCGGTGACGATTGCGGAGCCCTCTCCCGACCTTGCCTCCAGATGATTCACCTCAATACGGTTGTCCGTAAACCCGAAATCGCCCCGCAGGTCAGTGAACCTGACGCCGAACTCGGTCAGGCCAACCCATCCCTCGGTCAACACCGCTTCTCCGCTCAGCTCTGGCTCTGAGAAAGTCCCCGCGACGTCCATTTGCCCGGTAAGGACGCCTCCGATGCTGCTGAACAACTCCGGATCCAGGAACGGCAGTATCCAGTCGATCGCGAAGGCGTCCGACTTGACGGTAAGTTTCGACTCTCCCCCGGCAGCGGCTGTACTCACTCCTACGCCGGCCGCATCGTCCTCCAGAGCCGACAGTCGCAGGTCGACCGGCAGATGACCCTCAATCGTAAGCGCGGAGCCGTTCTCGTTGCGCAGCCGTCCGTCGATATCGAGCCGCAAGTCGGCGTAGGACAGGTCCGCGGACAGGTCGCCGACGGGTTTTCCGGATGACAAGATGTCCGCAGTGAGCGATCCGGTTACGATCGGGGCCTGCGCGGGCCCCGTCAAGTCCATGTAGCCGTTGAGCGTGCCGTTCAGGCCTTTGTAGTCGAAGAAATCGGCCACGGAACCGATGCGGAACTGCTCGATCGTGAGTATCAGGCTCTGCTCGCCGTCCAGGTCGATGTAGCCGTCGACGGCTATCTGCTGAGTTTCCGAATAGAGCAGGAAGTTCTGAATTCGGTATTCGTCCCCGAATGTGATGGTGCTTGGCTGGAGCAGCTCCCAGCGCTCCTGCTGCAGAACGACTCGCAGGGTGCTGATAGTCAGATCGGTGCTTTCGCCGCCGAGGTCGACTGCGCCGGTCGTCCGGATTTCTCTTCGGTCATCGAGCGTCGAAGTGGCTTCGTACCTGACGGTGTCGTCGGCGTACGCGGCTTCGAAACGGGTCGTTCGAGCCGTCACCGTCGGTAGCGATAGCTGCGAAATCTCGACCCTGCTTTCGGCCGCAGCTACTTGCCGGTTCTCGTCGAGGCTGCCCACCACCCTGGCGTCCACCTCACCAATTCGGAGGTTTCCGTAGGATATTCGGTTGAGCTGCGCGTCGGCGCGAAATCGGACGTCGTCCGGTTCGCCTGAGAAAGAGAGGCTTACAACACCGCCCGCAAACATCCGGGCTGCCGGCGGTACCACCGAGTGGAGGGGGCGCAGGTCGATAAGTGCCGCCTCGACTTCGAGGTTGGATTCCGGCAGGTCCGGGTCGCTCGAGAGGGCCACTAATCCCGATCCGGTGAGAGTTGCAACATTGGATCTGGCAGTAAGGGTGTCAACACGAAGCAGCTTCCCGTCGATCGAGAGGTTTGCCACAACCGACTCAACGACGATGTCTTGATAGTTCGACGACGTAATTGCCAGTCGGCCTTGTCCTGTCCTTCCCTGGTCTCGCAGTCCGGTCCCAGCTGCATAGAACGTGGCACTTACGCGCGAGTCAAGGGAGTCAGCTCCCATGAGCCCGGCCACGTTGAGGCTGTTGATAGAGCCGCGTACCTCGAACGGCTCTTCATCTTTCAGGTCGGTGGTACCGGATAGATCAAGGCTCGCCTCCCCAAGTTGAAACGTTGCGTTGGTCGCGAATCGCCCCGAATCTGCAGCGATGGAAAGCCGACCCGCATCGATTTCCTCGCTGTTAACCCGTGACGGCGAGAGTTCGAAGAGTCCGTCTGCCGTTAGGGTCTCCGGGTCGATGCCCTGAAGCGAAAGACTGAAGGTTCCATTAAGTCTAGTGTCGATTCTGTCACGACCGGCAAACGCACCGACGTCGATGTTCTCGAACGTTCCATCCGTGAAACGATAGGACGGTAACTCATCGAACGGAGTGGCATCCGCTGCGGCCGATAGGCGGCCTCGGGGCGTTTCCAGGT
>JAHHLP010000402.1 GCA_018679295.1 Rhodothermia bacterium | reverse complement strand
GAGGCGACCCCAACGATGCGAAGGCGGCACCCGCACCAATAGCGGATTTTCTTAGAAAGTGTCTGCGATCCATCTTCAGTACCGTTTATTGTCTCGTAGGAATCGTTTGAGCGGAATGGTGACGAGGATCGCGAACGGCCGCCAGTAGCCACAGTCCTGCACACAATGAAAGGCAGCCTGCAACCAGGAAGACCGCGTCGTATCCGAATGCATCTGCACCCCAGCCGGCGAGCAGACCTAGCATGAGAAAAGGAGTAGTTACGAGGTTCGTGAGTGCGACGTACGTCGGACGCTCTCTCTCCCCGCACAGCTCGGCCACTATAGTCAGTCTTGAGATATTCTGAATACCTAGACTCAGCGCGAGCCCCGCAAAGGCTACGTAGTACAGCTCCACGGAATCCGCCGTCAGGGCGGACGCGCACGCCACTGCCATGCAACCGGCAGCCGCAATGAGGTTGATCCGATGTCCGTATCGGTCTGCGACGTACCCGAAGACGAAACTGCCAAACACCATAGTGGCTGCCATAACGATGACAAATCGTCCCGCAAATGCTTCGGGGAGGGAAAACTGCTCAATCGCATCGACTACAAAAAATGCCTCCGCGACCGTGGCCACGACAATCATAACTTCAGCTATCAAGAAGTTTCTGAAGTTGACCTCCTTGCGGAGTATGTCGGGGATGCGGTTGAACAGGTTATCGACATTGATCTGGCGTTGCGTGTCGACGGCGTCTGTCTCGCGAAGCAACGCTAGAAAGACATACGATATCATCATCACGGCGAATGCCGCTCCCATAAGAACAGCAAAGCCGTCCGGATACTCGAAAGTCCGCAGCACGACTTCGACTACCCAACCTCCGAGAACTCCCAGCAAGGCACCGAGAATTATTCTGAGCGCGAACAGTCGTCCGCGCAGTCGAACAGGCGTCAGCCGAGACACCATATCGAACCACACCGGCATGTTTATGGCACTGGCCACTGCCGCGAGCAGAAACGCCGTGAAGAAGAGGATTAGGCCGATGGCCGGCGACACATGCTCCACAGCGAAGAACGTGAGGAGTGCCAAAACAAGCCACGACAACCTTTGAGCCAGTGCTGTACGCAGCAGCAGCGCTTTCTTTCTCGGCTCTCGCTCCGCACGCCGGGCAATAAGCAGTTGAGGAAGATTATGCCCGACGAACCAGAGCACTGGTATCAGGCTAACGGCGATGTTGCCTCCGCCAATTCGCTTCACCAGGATTGGAAGAACCGTACTGCGAGACACCATGCTAATCCCTAATGCGAAAAGGGCGCCATCGAGAACGTTCAGTAGAAAATTCCGGCGAACTGCTCCATCCAAATGGTTGCCGGCGCTAACCATGGTAAACTCGGACCTCTCCTGCCTCGAGATGCGTGGTGAGTAGGCTACCGTTCGCGGTTCGGACGGGCGTCACCACCTCACCATCAAAAATCTCGGTTAGACGCACGTCGATCACTTCCGGAAACTCTACTGCAACGTCTGCCATCTCACCGGACAGGTTCTGCAGTACAACCGAAATCTCTCCAGCGTCATTCGTCAGCAGGTCGACCCGAACCTTCTGCCGGCCAACGACGCGAGGTCGAGGAATTGTGGTCGCGTGATCAACCAGACTGGCAATGAAGTCGCCATTCGCAGAATGGCCCAGTCGATGAAACGGCAAGCCGACGTAAGAGCCTATCAGGATCGCCTTGCCTTTACCGAACGAAGACATGGTCACGGCGGGTTCGCCGTCCGAATAGACGGCCAAAACCTCTGCGTCATCGACTTCAAGTATTTCCTTTACTTTCGCGCCATACACAATCTCGTTCAGTGCGGTATGTGGCAGACTCTGCGCCGGAAGAATCTCGACTCGTCCCAATCCTGGTGCCGCGTTCACCGTCTGCGCCCAAACAAACCCGTGGCCCTGCCGATCCTGTGACACGCCGTGGCCGGCGCGGTGTGAACCGATCGATCGCGTCAGTCCTTGCAGCGATACAAACTCATGCTCTGCCGCGGGCTCGGCCAGCTTCTGCCGCACGCCGAACACGTCATGAAAGCCGTAACCGGGAATGGTGGTGTGGTGCCGACCCTCTTCCAGATTCCAGGCACCGAAGTACGATTCGGCAATCAGAGTACCACCACTCGCCACCCACTCCCTGAGCTTCGAGCACATCACCTGGCTGAGGAGATACGGAAACGGGATAACGATGACCTTGTAGTCGGACAACACTCCAGCTTCAAAGTCACTCGGATGCAGAAAGTCGATCGTAAAATTGTGCTCGTATAAAGCCCTATGTGTACCGAGCAGAGAATCCGTCGCAGATTTCTCGCTGCCAGTCGCGGCCCATGCGAAGATCTGGTTCTCCGGGCTGTAGAGAAT
>JAHHLP010000358.1 GCA_018679295.1 Rhodothermia bacterium | reverse complement strand
GAGTCTGGTAGAATAAGATCCATGGCGAATGCCAACGGCTATGCTGGGAAGCTGCACATACGGGGAAGGGTTGCGCGCTCGGACGTATCGGGTCTAATGCATGAGAATGACATTCTCTGTATGCCGTCTCGTGCAGAGGCGCTCGGGGTTGCGCTAATGGAGGGTTTGGCTAGCGGTATCAGCGTAATTGGTAGCGATGTGGGTGGGGTTCCCGAGGTGCTTGATGGCGGCCGGGCGGGGTGGTTGGTCCAACCTCGAAATCCATGTCTGCTCAGAAAAACTATTCTCCAAGTCATCCGAGATGAGGGAGAACGCGAGAACAAGAGGGTACACGGAAGAGACCATGTGCACCGCTTTGGAATTCAGCCAATGATGGCCGAGTTTGCTTCTGTCGTTGGTACCGTCCTGAATCGTTCGAAGGCACCCATTTACGGGTTGCCCAGTAGTCAGCCTTCCATGCAGCGTCAGTATAGTCGTGAAGCTTGGGGCGCGTCCCGAACCGGCTGAAGTATATACCAACTGATTCGGTTGGGCCGATCGCTGCGACATCCTCGCGACGACAGAGTCTATGTATCTCCGAGCCAATTTAGCCAGCCGATGTACCTACTGTGACTAGCGGCCAGCGGCGCATACGCGTAGCGTTGGTATCCTCCCAATTAGCCCACGTCAATTCTGGACCGGGTACGTTCGTAAACTACCTGAGGCAGAATGAGAACGCCTTCAGCTTTGACTTGGTCTATTTTT
Source organism: Rhodothermia bacterium (assembly GCA_018679295.1). GTDB lineage: Bacteria > Bacteroidota > Rhodothermia > Rhodothermales > JABDKH01 > JAHHLP01. The sequence continues at coordinate 2,846 of JAHHLP010000358.1, read as the reverse complement.
CCGAGGACCTACCAAAGAGTGCGGGTGTGCGCGAGCACCAGGTTCAACTGTCCAAATGGGACCGTCGCCGGTGGGGTCAACCGCTTCGCTACCTAAAATATCACCGGTCATGGTCCAGGGTACACCGGCAGGCACCGTTCGACCTTGTATGGTATAACGATGCACCCCATTTGGGTCTATTCTCTGCTCTTGGCAGATACGATGTACCCGTGGCGCTGATGATTAATGACTACAACAACATCATTAGCAAGGTACCGTTGGTGAGCCGACACGTCTTCGGGTGGAAAAGGTCGCTCATAAAATCTGCGCTCTTTTGGCTAGAACGGATCGCGTTGCGCGGAAGCGATATGGTGATTGCCAACTCCTCATTTCTCAAGCAAGAGGTATCCCGAGCGCACGGCATTGAAGAAAACAAGATCCTGATCTTGCCGAAGGCTGTCGACACTCGAGTTTTTCGCAATATTGAATCTGGACACCGTTCGCTTTCGCCAAGGATTCTCTTCTTCAAGTCAGACTTCCGCCGTGGTGGCCTGGCCGATCTACTAGCTGCATTGTCGGACTTTTCCCACCCTGTCGAAATCACAGTTGCCGGACCGCACGAGTCACGCGAGCATGAAATTCGACGCCTCGCGGCCCAGTGTCGGTACAAAGGAATTTTGCATTTCGTGGGACGAGTACCACGAGAAGAAGTCCCGGCGCTCTACGCGCAGCACTCTATCTTGTGCGTACCGTCGCTTGCGGAAGCTCTAGGAGTGGTTTTTTTGGAGGGGCTTGCCAGCGGAACTGTTACGGTGGGTACAAACGTAGGCGGAATTCCTCATGTGCTCGACGGCGGTCGTGCTGGTTGGCTCGTCGAGCCAAGGAACGCCGCACATCTGAGAAGTACCTTATCCTACTTATTTGAACATCCCGCCGAAGTTGAGCGGAAGCGGCTCCATGGACTGCATTACGTAGAGCAGTTTTCTGTCGATAAAATGCTCTCGAGATTTGAGGAGTTTGTAGAACGTATCATCCGTGATTTCGAAGTGCGCCGCGAGACATCCTAACTGAAGTTTAGGTTCCAGGCGCTCGCCGACTCTCGTTTGCCGAAAGGAATGGGTCAATCATCTCTGCTTGCTTTCGCCCACATTCCAAAAACGGGCGGAACGACTATCAACCGTTTGTTGTGGCGAACCTACGGGATCGGGCATGTCGGAGCGGACTTCCGCAATCCACCGCCTGTCTATACGCTTCGAGATCTTGAGTTCGATCTCACCTTATATCCCTTTGCCCGTAGTATAGCAGGACACGGTTTGAAGCCTTTTGTCGATTACGGGGATGTAGGAAGGAGGATGGTTTGGTTTACCATGCTCCGAGATCCTGTACGTCGCTATCTGTCTCACTACCAACACCAGTACGTTAAAGGGCCTGCAAAATTTCAACTGCCTTTTCCCAAATGGATGCGCACGTTCGACCGGGATAACGTAATGGTTCGTTTCATTGCCGGATCGGACGACATCGAAGCCGCAAAGGAGATCCTGAGAGAGCGGTTTCATTGTGTTGGAATTATGGAACGATTTGACGAATCGCTCACTCTGATGCGGTCAAACCTCCCGGCCCCAGAGTTGCGCGTCCAATATTCGAGACCTTCGAACGTTTCTTCCTCAGACGTTAAGAAACGAATAGAGGACAACATCGATAGGTTTCGGGAGGAAATCGAGTACCGGAATATGCTTGATCTCGAGCTGTACCGCTATGCAATCGACGTGCTTTGGCCTCGCCAAGTTGCCGTCCATGGTGCCCAACCGCGAAGTGGACCTGGCTCAGCCACGCCAGTGCTGGATCGTGGACGGGAACTCTCATACCTTCTTTACCGCCGCTGCCTTTACAAGCCTGTGGTGTGGGTCGACCGGCATCGCCAAAGGAGACATCGCGACGGAGCCGGAGCAAAGTGAATGAGGATTACTTTCGTTCTCCCGGTTGTTGGAGATGCGCATCATACGACGCGAATAGTCGAGCTCGCGTCGGTCGGTGTCGAACCTCAGGTCCTTGCGTTTAGCCGAGAGTACTACCCGCCGTCAACGCTTCCGTATTCAACTGAAGAGCTTGGGCGGATTGCGCACGGGAAGTACATAGGCCGATTGGCTGCACAACTCCGAGCACTTCCAGTAATACGCAGGGCGATTGCGCAAGCCGAAGCCACTTACATCTACGGGCTCGACTTGCTTGCATTGTTCGTAGTTGCACGAATCGGACGACGTCATTCCCCCGTCCTCATATATGAGATACCTGACATCAGGGAAAGACTCTCAGGTTCTGGTCTGGCTTCACGACTGGTCCGCCTACTGGAGCGCTTTCTTTTGAAGCGGGTAGATGTGCTTGTCGTAACCTCAGAGGCGTATCTTCACTCCTATCTGCGTCCACTGCAGAGGATTAGGGTTGACGAGGAAGTGGTGATCGAGAACAAGGTCAGATCAACCGTCAGAACGAAGATCTCGACCCCCCCCCGTGGAACTGCGATTACCGTGGGATACTTCGGCCTTTTGAGGTGTCCACGGTCACTCGAAATACTGATTCGGGCCACGGAACTGGCCAATGGACGGATTAACGTGGAGCTTCGGGGTTTCTTCATGCTCGGCGACCAACAGGCCAACATCATGAGCAGAATCGAATCTTCCGAGCGCGTCCGTTTCGGGGGCAGCTATCGAAATCCCGAAGATCTAGAGCAGATGTACGCACGGATCGACCTCGCCTGGATCAGCTACCCATTTGCCGATGCAGACCGCGGGAATTGGAAATGGGCTCGTACGAATCGATACTATGAGTCCAACTTCTTCAACACGCCGGTCATTGCATCTAGCGGAACC
>JAHHLP010000496.1 GCA_018679295.1 Rhodothermia bacterium | reverse complement strand
CAGTGAATGCAATCGTCCGAGCCGCTCGGACGGGCGAAGTCGGAGACGGCAAGGTGTTCGTCCTTCCGGTCGAAAAAGTCTACCGCATTCGAACCGGTGAGGAGGACAGGGCGGCGGTCACGCCTGTCGATCCGGTCGAGGCGTAGTCCTCTCTACCGACGACTCATACAAGGTAAACGGGCCGTCCTGCTCAGCGCGGGGCGGCCCGTCTCATTTGTCGGCCGAATAGGCTAACGCCTGTCAACTCGGCTCGCGCGTCATCTTGTCAAGAACACGTTCATGCCCGGCGCGAGCCTCTTCGACGAACGGCTGCAGCGACGGGTCGGCGTCGTTCCAGAGATCGATCGCCCGTGTGTAGTAATCGATCGCTTGAGCATATTGACCTAACTCCTCGTACGCCTCGCCCCGCCGCAAATAGGACGGTCCGAGATACAGAAGCCCCAGGAAGTTGCTTACCCCTACGAGTGATTCGTATTGCGTGATCGCAGCTTCCATCTTACCCGTTTCCCGCAGGAGTTCCGCCTTGACCCAGCGGTTGAAGGACTCATCGAGCATGGGCGCATTGCCGCTGTTCCAGTGTAGCGGAATGTGAGCCGCATCAATGTGTGCCAGGGCGTCCAGCCGATCTCCGTTCTTCCATGCACGGAGCGCCTCAAGAAGTTCTACATAGTGCCGGGACAGGTCCGGCGCGTCGCCGTCGTACTCGATAGCTTCCAGGTTAGCAATTCTCGCTTCCAGGTCGGTAATGTCGTCGGCGCGGAAGCTGATCGTCCCCATGAGTGCTTGCCGAAACGCCTCTTCCTGACCCCTGAGTTTCGAGGGAAGCACATTTTGACGGCGTTCCGTAATCTCGGCTCTGCCAACTCGCTGTCGAAGTGTCCTCATGTCCTCCGGAGACATCTCCACGTACGGTGTCAAGGCTAGCTGCGTCTCGAAGACGACCATTCCTCCGTCCGCTCCTTGATCCTGGGCGAGTGAGTCCAGGAGGGTCGACGCCTCCTCGACTTCCCCCTTTGCCACAAGGAGATACGCTCGAAAGCCGAGCGACTGTTGCCGTACCTGTTCGAACGGCGACTCTTCCACAATGTCCAGCCATCCGACCGCCTCGTCAAAATCTTCCAGAACCATGGCCGCGGTGCCCGCAGCGATAAACGGCGCCTGCGGCGCCTTCTCCGCCAATGTTTTGACCTCTTCGAAATACGGTCCACCGGTGCGCGCACCAAGGGCGATGTTATTTCCGATGTCGAGTATCGGATTGGCTGCGCGGGGAACAGCGAACCCGACCGCCTGGCGGAGCGCCGTAGAGTCTCGCATCTTCGCGGCGATGGTCACGAGGTGCTCCTGACCCTCTCGGTTTTCGGGATTCAGAGATAGTGCGCGTTCGAAGTACTGTCTTGCGCGAATCGCTGGATAACCCGCCCGGTCACCGCCATGAAAGATTAGGTCGCCGAGTTTGAGCAGGGCGACGACGTTGTCGGGCTGCTGCCGAACGACATCTTCGTAGATAGTCCGTGCGGTCTGAAAACGCCCCTCTTCAGTAGCCTTCTCCGCGTCGATCATGCGTTGTACCAGCGAGGGCAATCTGCCCTTATGTCGCAGGGACAGGGCAAGAGAGGAGTCGCGCTCTGGTCCGGTAAGGGTTCCGTTCCAACCCAGGGCGTCGCGCAGTCGATACCACGCCAGGGCAAAGGTCGTATCTATTGAGACTGCCTCGCGGAATGACGCGACAGCATCCTCAAAACGCCCCTCTGCCATCTCACGCTCTCCTTCAAGAAAGGCACGCAACGCCGGTAGCGATTCCGTCGTGGTGGCGGCCGTCTGATCCAGCATCTGTCCCGCCGCCCCGAGCTGATCGGCGATAACGAGCTGTGCCAGCCGGTCGATTGAAGACATCAATTGCGACTCGTTTTCCGCGGTTGTTTCTGCTTCCGTCTGGAGCGTGCCGTCGGTGTCGTAAAGGGACGCGTTCAGCTGTATGGCGCTGCCGATCTTGGTGACACTGCCGAGAATGAATTGACCGGCGTTGAACCCCGTCGCCAACGTCTGCGCCTCCCCGGGATCGCGGATTCCGCGCACGTTGTCTCCAAGTCTCCCTAACAATGCATTCGGATCCACTCCCCGAAGAGAAGCGGCACCGTCGAGCTTGCGACTCAGTAGATCCACCATCCCGGTCTCGAGATACTTGAGCTCCTCATCTCCCTGAACGGTAAACGGCATCACCGCTATCACAGACTTTTCGACTTCCGAAGCTCCCGAATCGCCCTGCTGAACAACCCAGAACACGAGGGCAACCAAAGCGAGAATCACAACCGCCGAGCCACCCGCGACGATCGGGCTTATGGACTTTCGCGTTGAAGCTGAACGCTGGACCGGTATTCCGACAGCAGACGCGATTGCGATGCTACCCGCCCGCAGGTCCGCTGCGAATTCTTCGGCATTTGCGTAGCGTTGATCGGGGTCCTTTGTCAGAGCGCGCTCGACAATAGCGACAAGGTCCTCGGGCACGTCTGGCTGAAGGTCCGACAGCGGCGCCGGATTCTCGTTCAGGATTCCGTAGAGGAGTGCTTGCTCGTACTCGGCTGCGAATGGACGCTTTCCGGTAAGCAGCTCGTAAAGGATTACCCCGAGCGACCACACGTCGGTTCCGGAGCCGATCTCGTCGCCCCGCGCCTGCTCGGGCGACATGTAGGCGGCAGTCCCCAGTGTGCTGTCCTGCGCCGTAAGCTCAACTTTGGTGCCGGACAGTTTGGCGAGGCCGAAATCGAGGATCTTCGCCACACCCTCCGGAGTGACGATGATATTTCCCGGCTTGACATCGCGGTGAACGATCCCTTTGCGGTGCGCGGCCGCAAGCCCGTCGGCAATTTGCACGACGACGTTGACAGCAGCCTCGGCAGATTGCTGCCCTTCGTCTATGCGGGACTTGAGCGTCTGGCCTTCGTAGTAAGCCATGACGATGTACGTCTGGCCATCGTCCGACTCGCCCACGTCGAAGATCGTGCAGATGTTCTGGTGGTCGAGCGATGAGGCGGCGCGCGCTTCGCGGATAAAGCGCTCTTTAGCGACCGAGTCGGCCGTCAGGTTGGGGGGCAGGAATTTGAGCGCAACGTCGCGGTCCAGCCGGTCGTCGTGTGCCCGGTACACGACGCCCATACCGCCTCGTCCGAGCTCTGCAGTAATCGTATAGTGGGAAACGGTCTTTCCGATCATGGTCTCGCGCTGTAATCGTCGGCGTAAAGATACTGCGGGCGGCGCACGATGATTCGGCGGGGTTGT
>JAHHLP010000262.1 GCA_018679295.1 Rhodothermia bacterium | reverse complement strand
CAGGAAATGTCGATAAAACACAGGCGGCTCGGGAAACACGGTGTCCTGGTGAGCAATCTCTGTCTCGGGACGATGAACTTCGGTTGGCACACCTCCGAGGAGGAGTGCTTCCGGATAATGGATCGGGCCTTGGAACTCGGTATCAATTTCTTCGATACAGCAGATGTGTATGGTTGGTCAGTTGAGCACGGCCACACAGAGGAGATCCTAGGCCGTTGGTTCGCTCAAGGAGGCGGGCGTCGCCACGCAGTCGTTCTAGGGACAAAGGTCTACAATACGGTGACCAGAAAGGCGCATCCGCCAGAGCCCAACAGCGACGGTCGCAACCTGTCGGCATACAAAATCAGGAAGCACTGCGAGGGAAGCCTCGAGCGTCTGCAGACTGACTGGATCGACCTCTATCAGATGCACCACGTCGATCGGGCATGTCCTTGGGCAGAGGCCTGGCAGGGATTCGACAGTCTGGTGAACCAAGGCAAGGTGGTCTACGTGGGCTCCAGCAATTTTGCGGGATGGGACATAGCCACCGCCTGTCAAGAGGCGTCGAGACGCGGAATGAGCGGACTTGCAAGCGAGCAGAGCCTTTACCATCTCAACAACCGTATGATCGAGCTCGAGGTAATTCCGGCATGCCGCGGCTACGGTTTGGGATTGATACCGTGGAGTCCGCTGGGAGGAGGTCTGCTGGCCGGTGCGCTCAAGAAGTATGAGGACGGACGCCGTACGAGCAAGGAGTTCGAGAAGCAGGTGAAAGAGAATCGCGAAAAGCTTGAGCGGTACGAGCAGCTTTGCGATGAGTTGGGCAAACCTCCTGCGGAGGTGGCTCTGGCATGGCTGTTACACAATCCGGTGGTGACTGCTCCGATTATCGGCCCGCGTACGATCGATCAGCTCGAGAGCGCGGTCCGGGCAACCGAGATCACGCTTGATGAAGACGTACTGGGCCGACTTGACGAGATTTTTCCGGGGCCGGGTGGAGAAGCACCTGAGGCGTATTCGTGGTGACGAGAGTCATCTCGGACGCCCGCTGAGGCTACCACGGGCACATCATCCGTCGATGCCGGCTTGCCGAGCTCGCAGGTCGTCAACGAGGTCCCCGCGTCCGCTCGCCGCCAGTCGCTGCGCATATGGCTCCAGCTGCCCCCGGGCGTGGAGTGGACCCTCCCGGAGTGAAATCAGCAAGGGGTCTATCGAAGAATCGCCGGAAACCATTGCCTCGCGGAGCCACGAGGCGTAGTAGCCCATGGCCCGCTGTACGAGATGCGGAAACTCCTCGCTAATGTCTTGTTGTTGAAGCGGGTCGTCGCTTAGGTTGAAGAGCATGAGCGGGTCGAGCATCTTGTAGCCCGGATTGAGAGTCCACAGGCAGAGATACGCTTTGGGTCCGTCGTCAAACCGAATGCCGCGCTGGCAAACGTGCGCACCCTGACTCAGGACTAGATAGGGCCTGCCGCGATCGACCGTATCAGCATCGTTAGCGAGGAACGACAAACCGTCCCAGTTGCCGGGAACACTACCACCGACTCCTTCAATGAGTGTCGCACCCCAGTCGAGGTGGTACCGGAGCGATGCGTCGACCGAGCCCGCATCGAAGCGGTCGGGCCATCGGATGATGAGCGGTATGCGACACGTCGAGTGGTCCGCCGTCTGGTGGTCACCCCAAATGTTGAATTCTCCCTGGCTCTCGCCGTGGTCGGCGCTGACGATCACGACCGTGTCGTCGAGAATGTCAAGCTGCTCCAGTTGGTTTACGATTCGACCTATGTGATCGTCCGCGTACCGGATTCCCGTATCATAGCCGTCGATCCATGCTTTCACTGCATCCATGGAGTCGATTGACTCGGGGAATCGCGGAAAACCCAGGAAGTACGTTTCTCCGCCGAAACCGTGAGGCTCTCGTGGGGAGTGTGGCCCGTAACCGTCCCAGCCACGCCTCCATAGGTTCTCGTCGATTCGTTCCGGCAGCGGGCTTTCGGCAAATGGTTGTCCGTACTCAAGCGGTGTACGATAGGGAATGTGCGGATCCCAGAAGTTGATGTGGAGAAACCATCTGTCAGCTTTTCCTCGACGTTGAAGCCAGTCGATTGCAATCGGGGAGACGTCATCGGCCCGTTCCATGCCTTCGTGGCCGCAGTTGTAGATCTCATTGAAGCCTGCGTACCAGTGCCAGGCAGCATGACGTTCGGCAAAGCTGCTTATCGAAATAGTTTCGAATCCAGCCTTCCGCAGGGCAGTCATCCAACTCGTGTCGTGCAGGGTGTCGGTTACGCCGCGATCCGGCTGCGGGAATGGCTGTGCTGCCGTACCACCGTGGTTTACTACCCCGGTGTGAAATCCGAAACGTCCGCTCCATAGTGCGGTCCGAGAAGGTAGGCATGGTGCATCGGACACGTACACGTTGTCGAACCGCCTGCCCTCGGATGCCAGTCGATCAATTGTCGGACTCGTCTTGCGATGGTATCCGTAGCATCCTAGATGGTCCGGGCGGAGGCTGTCGATGTCAAAGTAGATGATTCGCATCGGCTCCTTTTCTTCTCTCCTACGGCTTGCTGAGTTCCGACAAATGTTCCTCCACGACGGCGATCATATCGCGCAGAAGATTCAAGTAAAAACGGTCGGGGTTCTTCACGTGGTTGCTGTCTAACGCCAATCGAATCAGATCAGAGAATTGCGCCAGCAAGCCATGACTTGCCCACTTCGCTGCCGCCGGTTTCGAAGCCAATTTGCCGGTTACAGCTGTGTACAGAATCCGGCATAGTGTCAGAAC
>JAHHLP010000115.1 GCA_018679295.1 Rhodothermia bacterium | reverse complement strand
GGTCGACTCGGACCAGTTGCAGACTGGCGGCAGGGGTGCGGTCCTTGCGTCGCTGACCACGAACCTAAGCCGGTCGATGGGGGATTTCTCCGGTGCTCTGTCGACCGATGGTAAGCGCGTTGGATTTTTCGCATCCGTACGGCAAACGCATGCGCTTTCGGAGGCACACTCGCTGGGCCTCGTTGGTGCGGCTGCACGACTGGTGAATGAAGAGATCGGGTCCGCGGAATATTGGACCATCCGTGGATTGAGGATTGATCGGGATACTCCGATCGAGGTTGAAGACGTGGCAAGTGAGGCGTGGCTGCTGTATGCGCAGGCGGATTGGCGTTATTCCCTGAACAACTCGTGGCTTTCGGTCGGTGTGGGTCCGAGATTCATTCTCGACGGAGCGGTCGAGGAAAACGCAATTCGGTGGGTGGGTCCAGCATTTGAGGTCGAGGAGCGCGAGCTGGTGCGCTCCTCAGGCGGCGTGTTGTCGGTTGTGGGATCGGCCGGCACCAGCTTGGGGGCAGCCCGCACTGCTGTCCGCGTCGATCACCGGATCCGTTTTGGGGACGCGGCCTTCCGCTCCATGGACCGCCGCATACCGCAAACGTCTGCGCGAGTTAGCCTTGAATACGATGTCGCGCCGTCGTTCTGGATTGCGGCCGTTGGCTGGTACTATTCCGGAAGCACGTGGGAAGACTACCAGTCGGCGGCTGCCACGACAGACCGGTACTCGAGCAGAGTCAGCGAATTCGTCAGGGTCGACATATCGGTAACGAAGGGGCTGTGGCGCAACCAAATTGATTTCTCAGTAAGCCTGCGCAACGTGTTTGGGTCTGAAGTCGTATTGCATCCAACAGGTGCACTGCTGGATAGGGCACTGTCAGCAAGGCTTCGCGTGGACATCTAGGTATTACCTGACGCTTGTTGGATGAAAGATCGGCTTGCCGAAATCGACAATGTCCTTTCTGAGATGGGGCGGCTGTCAGGCTCTGAATCAGTGCGGTCGGACGAATCGCCATCGTTGCGAGATAGTGCTCGACGGTGGATCAGAAGGACCCTCATCGTCTTGGTCGCAGCGCTCTTGCCTTTCCTGCTCCTCGTCAAAGGGTCGGCATGGCTGTACCTCGATTTTGGTGTACCAGCGTATGTAGCGCTCTTAGGCTCAGTCGGCGGTGTGTTTGTTCTGCTGATGTTGTACACAGGCTTCATCATGCTTCGGCTTACCGGGCGATTTCGCCTGTCGGGTCTCACCGTTCGGGCGCTGGCTGTACTCGTTGTCGTCGTCTGCGGCTACTTGCTGCTGTTTATTTCCGCCGGCAACGTCAAGTCGACACAAGTTCAGTCGACATATACCTCACTCCATCCGGTGCTGCGACTCGCCGTGAGCACGCTGGTTCTGGCAGATGGTGACGCGGTGATCACCGATACGCAGCGGACTCCTGAGGATTACGAAAGAATGGGTTTGCCGTTAAACGAACGTTCGCTTCACTTCCGTCAGCCAACCGGGTACGTCCACGCTTTGGACCTTAGAACAAAAGGCAGGGGTGAAATGCGCAATAGCCTTGTCCGCCTCTATTTCCGACTCATGGGGTTCCGGACCATCAGACATGTTGGCACTGCAGATCACCTGCACGTGTCACTTGAAGTCCGTTAGAATTTGGACTGGTCCGACCCGTTAGGTGCCATGACTTGGGTTGACACGTCCTACTAGGTCGATTCGGATCCTTCGTCGCCAAGTGTCTTCTGCTTTCTCTCAAGCAGGGGGAGGACGCGTTTGTATTCTGATTCGATCAGCTGAACCTGATCGTGCAGATTGATCTCTGTCTTCTTTCCGGCGCTTGCAGACTGCAGGTCTCCACACAGGTCGGACAGTCTCCCGAGTCCGATTTGTCCCGAGGAGCTTTTCATTTTGTGAGCCACCGACTTTAGCGCGCCTCGGTCACCTGCCGCGAGGTGCCGTCTCATTTCGGTCAGCAGAGATGGGGTCAGGTCTACGTAGCTACCGATCAAATCGGAGAGAAATTCGGGATCGTCCTCTCCAAAAAGGGTTAGATCTTGTTCATCCATGGGTGGGGCCTCCGAATGAGGCGGAACGATGGACTGATGAGCGGCCGGTCGGGTGCCGGGCGACTCTTTTACGGTATTCTCGGACGTTGGGGTGGTTGCCTGTCCGTTCTTTGGCCTGCATTTGCTGAGCGCTTCCGCAACCTGGTCGAGTCGGACCGGCTTGGAGAGATAGTCATCCATTCCGGCCCTGAGACACTCTTCCCGGTCGCTTGCCTGGGCATCGGCGGTGACGGCGACGATGCGTGGGCGCTCCTCGGGCGAGTACTGCTTGCAGAGCTGCCGAGTTGCCTCTAGGCCATCCATCTCCGGCATCTGCACATCCATTAGAATAACATCATACTTGACGTGGCGGACAGAAACCAGGGCTTCCATTCCGTTTGCCACGACGTCCGCTTCGTATCCTAGCCGCTCGAGGAGGCGCAGGGCGACCTTTTGGTTAATCAGGTTGTCCTCGGCCAAGAGGATCTTCAGAGGCCACTCGCTGGCCATTCTTGTGTCGAGGTGCCGTTTGGTCTGGGCTTCGGCTTTGACGTCGGCTCGGGCGTCAAATAGCGCCAGGACGTTGTCGCGAAGTTGGCCATGCTTGATTGGCTTCTTAAGCAGCCGATTGACGATGGCCTTGTTAGAAATCCGATGGCCGACGGGAGACATTAAAATGATCGGCAGTTGCTCGCCGTTGTATTTCTCTCTGATACGCTCGGCGAGCGTCAGACCGCTGATTTCGGGCATCTCAAGGTCAATGAGAGCGAAATCAAACGATTCGTTGGATCCAAGTCGCGCGATAGCCTCCGTGCCGGATCCTACGGCAATAGGTTGGAGACCCCAGCGGTCCATGACGGTCGACAGTATCCTGCGATTTGTCGAGTTGTCATCGACGATCAGGACGCGCTTGCCGTCGAGTGCTTGCTGCTTGCCGTTGAGGTTGAGCTGATTGTCGTTGGGGGCAGCGGCCACTGGAAATGCGAAATGGAACGTGGAGCCCTTCCCGGGTGCACTGTCTACCCAGATTGTGCCGCCCATCAGGTTGACGAGTTTCTTCGATATGGCGAGCCCAAGGCCGGTGCCACCGTACTTTCGCGTGGTCGATGCATCGACTTGCGAAAAGGCCTTGAACAGTCGTGCGTGTCGCTCCGGATCTATTCCGATGCCGGTATCATGAACGCTGAAGTGCAAGGCATACTCGTGGTCCGCGCG
>JAHHLP010000349.1 GCA_018679295.1 Rhodothermia bacterium | reverse complement strand
TACTCCCACTGCCGATCCAGATACTCCGCCGACTCCGACAACGAAAGACTCCATCGTCCATCCCGCGGAGGATCCAGCAGATCTTTCATCTGCGAAACGGTGAATGAAGCGTTCGGTACCGCGACAGGACCAACTTCGGCATACAGCAGTCGCTTATCGTTTACGAGGCGAACCTGGATGTTTCCGGATACGAATTCAAGATGTGCCCCGCTCGGAAACGTCCGCACCAACGGATCGCCCCAACTTCGGCGCTTGGCCAGCTCGCTGAAGTGCTTCGCGAAGGCATCCTCTAGTTGATCCACGTATGTCATCGCTGCTTTGTCAGTGTCGAGCGTGCATGGGCCGCAGCGCCACTCAATCAGCCCCGGAAACCATGGAATTCACGGATCCGAAGAGCAAACCAACGCCAATCCATGATCGCTCCGATCACGGCGCAGGATAAACATAAGAGGCGGAGAGCCCGAGAGGAATACCAAGCATCCAGTACGCGATCAGAAACAACGTCCAGCTCACGATGAACGTCACGCTGAACGGAATCATGATCGAGGTCAGCGTACCTATTCCCGTACTCTTGACGTACTTCTGACAGTACACGACCACCAGCGGGAAATACGGCATCAGGGGCGTGATGATGTTGGAAGACGAGTCACCTACCCGGTAGGCTGCCTGCGTGAGTTCGGGTGAGATGCCAACCTGCATCAGCATCGGGACAAAGATCGGCGCAAGCAGCGCCCACTTGGCGGACGCGGAGCCGACAAACAGATTCACAAAGGCCGTCAGGAAGATGATCCCCAGAATCGTCGTCCAGCCCGGCAGCGCCAACGACTTGAGCAGCGTCGCGCCCTTCACGGCTAAGAGCGCCCCGATGTTCGACTGGCCGAATGCATGTATGAACAGCGCACAGAAGAACGCCATGACGATGTAATAGGCCATCCCCTCCATGGCCTTCGTCATCGCATCGACCATGTCCTTGGACGTGCTGAAAGTCCCGGCCACATATCCGTAGACCACACCCGGTATCCAGAACAGCAGGAAGATCAACGGCACGATCGACTGCATGATGGGAGCCTGGAAGGAGTTCAGGGAGCCACTGGGATCCCGGAAAGGAGAGTCCTCGGGAACGAGCGTCAGGGCCAGGGCCAGGAGACCGACCACCATCACACCGGTCGCCCACCAGAACGCCTTCTTCTCCCGCGGGTCGATGATGTCCATTTCCGGAGCGGCATCGGCGCCCTCGTCTACAGGGGTGTTGCGGTTGAGCCGAGGCTCAACGAGACGATCGGTGACGTACCACCCGAGGCCCACAATCAGTACGCTCGAGATGGCGGTGAAGAAGTAGTTGCAAAGTGGGTTAACGAGAACATCCGGATCGATCAGCTGGGCCGCCGGCTGCGTAAAGCCCTGCAGGAGCGGATCGAGGGCGCTTGGAAGAGGGTTGGCACTGAACCCGCCGGAGACGCCCGCAAAAGCAGCTGCGATACCCGCGAGTGGATGGCGACCCGCAGCATGAAAGATGATTCCGCCCAGCGGGATGACGAGCACATAACCCGCATCGATGGCGCTGTGACTCAGCAGTCCGACGAACACCACGACCGGCGTCAGGAAGAAGTTGGACGTCTTGCTTAGTAGAAGCTTGATGCTCGTGTTGAAGTAGCCGGCCTCGTCCGCCACGCCGACTCCAAGCATTGCGACGAGCACGATGCCTAATGGCGCAAAGCTCGTGAAGATGGTCACCAGGTTCGCCAGAAATGCCGTCATGGCCGAACCCGTGAGCAGATTGTTAACCGCGATCGGATCGCCAGTGCGCGGATCGATCTCGGAAAAGGTTACCGGCTGCAGAAGCGCTGACAGCACCCATACAATGATCAGCGAGATGAGGAACAGCATCGCCGGATCCGGCAACTTATTGCCTACCGTCTCGATGCCGCTAAGGATGCGATTGATGAGACTGGACTGCCGGGCATCGGCAGCAGCTTGATTCTCCATTCCTGGATCTGCGTGGGGTGAGAGTTGGACCGTAAATTAAGGCATGCGCACCTAAAGGGCGCTAAGGGACGGACGTGTGCTGCTCAAGGGAGCTTGACTAGCTAACTTACGGATCAGTCCCCGGCGAGGAACCACTGCATCTGCCAGGTACCGTCAACCTTCCGAAACCCGGCACGGTATCCGACTGGTGAACGGTAAAACTCCCTGCTGACGTAGCCTCGCGCACCGCCTTCGAGCTCGACCTGAACGAACTCCCTTCCTTCCTCCTCACTCGAAGCGTAAGGATCGATGGCGCGCACGATGTCAAAGGAAAGTGCTGCGATCGCCTCCGACTGTGTTGTCGGCCGCGCGCGAACAAGGACTTGCTCGCCGATGATGACCCCGTAATCGAAGGCGTCGTGGTCGACATTTCGCCACTCCGACGTCCAGTATGGCGCCTCAAACCAGGCGTCCGACGGTGACGTCGCCATACTCCCGCCGCCCGCCATCACCTCGGAAAGCGTCGACCACAGTTTGCTGTCAGCGCTGTCCGGCTCCCACTCCCGTCGAAAGTCATCCAGGCCTGCGCCGCCGCCGAAGCTGACTTTGATCGCCGGAGAGAGCGCACCAAACAACGCCGACGTGTCCCTCCTGGCTACGGCCTCAATCAGTCGCAGGCGGTAGATAAAGAAGGAGGGATCGGTCGTCCCTTCGTCAACTGGATATAGTTTCGCGACCTGGCCAAGAGACGTGCTCGGAGAACTCACCTGTGCTGCTGCCAACAAGATGGTTGACATAATGGTGAGTGCCAATCGGACGCGCAATGATTTCACTGGGACGATCCGGTAGTCAGCTTGCGGGCTTTCTCAAACAATTTGACGACGTGACCGGTCATCCGGCAGCAGCGACCGCATCCTGTTCGCAATACTCTTTCACGGCCTCCATGTCCCTCATCACTGCCTTCTTGAGAAATATCGTCATCAGAGGCACGACCAGCTTCGGGAGCGTCTTGTAAGGCCGCGCATCCATCGACAGCGTGAGGAGCGTTCCACCGTTCGTCGACTCTACAGTGAAGAGTGTGTCCCAAATCGTACCGCCTTCATCCGACACGATACGAACCGATTTGTCTTTGACGTACTCGGTAATCTCCAGCTCCGTCGTCATCTCTCTGCCGCGCATCTCTCGAGTTTCCCGAAATCTCGTTCCGACACCGGATTGGGTCTCAGACAGAATCTCCACGTTTACTATATGAGGAACCGCCCTGGAAAAGTTTTGGATGTGCGCAATCGTATCAAAGACGCGACCGACAGGCGCAGCGATCTCGATCTGCAATCTGTTCTCCGCCATAACAAGAACCTCTCTCGGGCTGGGCAACTGGTGACAGAATGTAGCGGGAAACGAACAGGCGTTCCAGTCTAATCCTTGCGCTTAGTCAA
>JAHHLP010000059.1 GCA_018679295.1 Rhodothermia bacterium | reverse complement strand
TTCCCTTACCGCGCTCGAGGGTTTCGCTGACTTGCGCTTGGGTTCGTCTATTCTCGAGTCCAATGAGTGAGGGAAAGATTTGATTTGCATCGCCTTTGCGGTCGACTCCGTGGCAGCTGGCGCACCTGGTCATGAAAATCAGCTTGCCAGCTGCCGAGGCGCGCTGTTCTGACTCAGGCGTAATGTGCACCATGGTCAAAATCCAGGGCATTTCGTTGGAGTTTACGTAGAGTAAGCCTGTCTCCGGATCGAAGGAAGCACCTCCCCATTCAGCGCCGCCGTCGAATCCCGGAAAGATTATTGTCCCTTCTTCGCTGGGCGGTACGAACTGGCCGCCGGATCGGACTTGTGCGAGTCTCGCGGAAACCGCAGCGTGTGACTCCGGCGAAATGTTGGTGACGTCGTCCTGAGTGAATGACTGCCGCGCAAATGGCGGCGGTTTGGTTGGAAAGGGCTGTGTCGGCCACGTCTGTTCGCCGAGGAGGTCTGACGTCGGAACGGGTCGTTCCTTGACAGGGAACAGTGGTTCACCTGTTTCTCGATCGAGCAGGAACACGTAGCCCGACTTCGTGATCTGCGCGACGGCGTCACGCATGCGGCCGCCCTGCTCAACACGCACGAGGTTCGGGGGAGCCGGAAGATCACGATCCCAAATATCATGGTGTACCGTTTGAAAGTGCCAGATACGTTCTCCTGTCGTCGCGTTGAGGACGAGCACGCTGTTTGCGAATAGATTTTCTCCCGGCCGGTTTCCTCCGTAGAAATCAAAGGACGCCGAGCCGGTCGGTATGAACACCCACCCACGCTCCTCATCCACGGACATTCCCGCCCATGAGTTTGCACCTCCTACGGTCTTCCACGCGTCCGGTGGCCAGGTGTCATAGCCGAATTCGCCAGGGTGAGGGACGGTGTGAAAGATCCACCGCCGCTTGCCGGTGCGCACATCAAATGCGCGGATATGTCCGGGTGCGGCATCGGCACCCTCCGAGACGCGCGTTCCGAGTATCAATAGGTCGCGATAGACGACACCCGGTGAGGTGGCAGAGATGAACAGGTCATCTACCTCGTGGTCAAGGCCATTGTGGAGATCGATTGTCCCGTTTTGCCCGAACGAAGTGACGAGCTGGCCCGTTCGCGCGTCGACGGCATAGAGGTATGCACCGACAACATAGAACAGTCGCGCGTCGTCGCCGTGCGACCAGTATACAACGCCGCGATTCACCCCCCTCGGTCCCGTGCCGCCCTGATCGGCGTCGGCGGTTGGCTCGAATCGCCAGATCTCCGTACCGTTGCCGGCATGTAAGGCGAATAGTTTCAAACGCGGTGAGGTCCCGTAGAGAACGGTGTCGATGACAATCGGATTACACTGGATCTGAGAGCGACCTTCTTCCCGGGCGTCACCGGTATTAAAGACCCATGCGACCTGGAGGTCGTGTACGTTGTTGCGGTTTATTTGGTCGATCGAGGAGTAATGGCTTCTGGAATTGTCTCCGAGATAACTCTCCCAGGTGGTGAAGGAACTGTCTTTGGAACGACACCCAGCAACGAGAAATGCTAGGACGAGAGCTGCAGCGCTGGATTTGGATAAGACATGCATCTGGACGTTGCTCTTGCATTGATTCACAGCTCGAGTGCCGGAAAACTAGCATCGTCTGCACCAATTATTGTCGAGTGGCGGTCTTTTATCTGTACAATAATGTTGGGCGACGAGACTCACACGGATCCTATATTCAGCAAATCGCTCCTTTTTACCAACCGGTATCGCAAATGTCGTCTCGTGTCGCTGTAATTCTTGTTTCACTTGTCACCATTTGCTTTCTGTCGGCCCCTCTATTTGCACAGGAGACTGTGAAGGAGCGTCTCGAGGAATCGCCGCGTCATCACGAATGGGTCGTCGTTTCGCAGGGCGACAGGCAGGTCCACGCGTTCGTTGCCTATCCCGAATCGGAAGATCCGGCGACGGCGGTTGTCGTGATCCACGAGAATCGCGGTCTCAACGACTGGGTGCGCAGTGTTGTCGACCGGCTTGCAGAGGCAGGATATCTCGCGATCGCGCCGGACCTGCTGTCGGGGATGGGTCCTAACGGTGGCAAGACGAGTGACTTCCCGGATTCCGACGCTGCGCGTGAGGCCCTTTATCAGCTGTCACCGGACCAAATCACCGCGGATCTGGATGCAGTTGCTAACTACGTCTCGGGGCTGCCTGCCGCCAGCGGCGAGGTAGCAGTCGCCGGCTTCTGCTGGGGTGGGTCGCAGACGTTTCGATTCGCCACGAATCGGAGCGAGCTTGAGGCGGCGTTCGTCTTCTACGGCACCGGCCCGGACGACGCGGAATCGATTGGGCGTATCGCTGCTCCTGTGTTCGGTTTCTACGGAGGAGCCGACAACCGCGTGAATGCTACCATAGCGCAATCGGCAGCGCTAATGGAGGCGGCGGGCAAGATTTACGAGCCCGTGATATACGAAGCGGCGGCCCACGGATTCATGCGGCGCGGGTTGACGGACGAGCCCGGTTCGCCAAATGCGATGGCCCTCGAACAGGCTTGGGGGCGCTGGCTGGACCTGCTTCGCGAACTGTAGGTTCGGGACAAACGAGGCGCTGGCGCTCAACGAGATCGTGTCTTCACCCGATGGCTTGGCTCACTGCGATCGGGTGTCTCTGAAAGAGCGGAGGCGACGGACGCGTCGACGTCAATCGCGTGTTCTTCGGAAAGGCTCTGAATAGGTCTGGACTCCTCTTCGCGGGTGCGCGTGAGAAGTTTGTGCAGTCGCGCGATCAG
>JAHHLP010000056.1 GCA_018679295.1 Rhodothermia bacterium | reverse complement strand
CGACTGGATGGCTTGGGTATACGCTTTCCTGGAGCAGCCGTCGTTTCGATGCCCTCAACGATGGCGCCACGTTCCCATACCGCTATGATCGCCGGCATGACGTGTCGCTCGTAGTATCGCATCAACTGAAGAAAAATCTCGACCTCGGAGCCACATGGGTCTATGGCACGGGCCAGGCAATCACCTTGGCGTCGGCACGCTACGCGGATGGTCGGTTGCTGGATGTCGGCTACTTCGAC
The DNA here is from genome assembly GCA_018679295.1 of Rhodothermia bacterium. Lineage (GTDB taxonomy): Bacteria > Bacteroidota > Rhodothermia > Rhodothermales > JABDKH01 > JAHHLP01. The sequence goes on along the minus strand of JAHHLP010000056.1, from coordinate 5,498 downwards.
GGAAGTCTCTCTGTACCCGAGCTGCGTCAGTACGGTGACCGGGGAGGGTATCGAATGGCCGCATACCATCGACTGGACATCGCATTGAATTGGCACTTCGGAAAGGTCTTCCTCTTCAACAAGGGCGAGAGCACGTTGTCCGTCGGTGCCTATAACGTCTACAACCGCAAGAACCCCTTCTACCTCTTCACGTCGAGGAGTGAGGAGGGGGGCAGGGTCTACAAGCAGGCGAGCCTGTTTCCGGTTCTTCCGTTTATCTCCTACCGCTTCCACTTCTGATGCCACGATCAAGTACTGTGCATAGCGCGAGATTGAGATCGTTGGCGGTCGCGGCAGTGGCAATTGCATTGTGGGGTGGGTGCGAGACGGTTGTCGACGTTACACCGCCACGTTTCGAGCAGCAGCTGGTTGCGCATGGATTATTCAGTCAAGACAGTGTCTGGGTGGTACGGGTCTCAAAGAGCGTGGCGTTTACGTCGCCCGAGAAGCCCGGATTTGTCGAAGACGCTACCGTGCAGATCTTTCGGGGCGACGAACTCATAGCGGAGCCCGCGCGTGTGGACACGGGTACGTACGCCACAACCGGGGTCCTCCCGCAGGAGGGTGTCGCGTACCGTATGAAGGTCTCCGCTCCCGGACTCGGGTCGGTCGAAGGCAGCGATGTCCTTCCTCAGCCTCCTGCCGTTCTGGATGTTCGAGAGACGGTCAGTCGCGAGCCGGACGAAGCGTCAAGGCTACGCCGGACGACCGTTGAGATCGTGGTAGACGACCCGTCAGGAACTGACAACTACTACGGGCTCCTTCTGGTGCAGGCGCGCGTATCTGTTGATCGAATGACGGGTGCGGTTACGCCTCTGCCGCCCTCCATATTTCCGTTTGAGAGTGACAACCTGGCGTTCGGTGAAAGCGACTTCGCGTTCATCGATACCGAGAAGACGCTCTATCGCGAGGCGTTCTTCACCGATGGGCTCTTTGACGGAACGCAGTACACGTTCGACCTTGATATCGTCTATGAGGACCCGGACCCGAGTGCTTCGGTCGTGATCCACCGGGCATTTGCGGTCGCGGTATTGAGCCTTTCGGAAGACTTCTTCACTTATTGGAAGACAGCGGGCGACCAGGCGTTTTCCAACGAGAATCCATTCGCGGAGCCACTCAGAGTTTATTCGAACATAAGCGGCGGCCTCGGTGTCTTTGGGGCGTTTCAGTATCAGATGTTGCCGCTGTCAACGGGTACGGAGACGTTCGCCGGTGTGACCCTTGCGGACCTGTGCGGACTGTCCGGCATCTCTCTTCCATTCTGTCCGACCGCCGGCTTGCCATGACCTGAAACTAAAATCTCAATCGTCTTACGGGTCGTCCCGTTCTCGCGGGTCCTATAACCGCGGGCCGCGATGCTCGTCGCAATAGAAACCCAACACCAACCGCAAGAGGCCGTAAATGAGATTGATACCCAGAATACTTCCCGCCATCGCCTTTCTTCTGGTAGGCGTGCTGGCAGGGTGCGATGCCCTGGAGAGCATAAACCCGTTCGATAACGAGAAAGAAGTCACGGGTACTGTCGAAGCCGTGGACACCTCCTCGTTGACGGTAGATGGGATCGCCTACGCCGTGACGAGCGACACTGAATTTGATGGCTATGCCGACCTATCCGAGGTCTCCGTGGGTGACAAGGTGGAGGTCGAGTACGACGAGAAGAACGGAGGACGGGAGGCGAAAGAGGTCGAACGAGCTGATTAGCGGGGCCCAGTAGCCCGAAAAGGCAGGGAACCCTTCTGGCAGCCGCTCGTCCAAGCCACGTTTCACTTAATTCGTACCGGCGGCACTCTCAAGCCTTCAGCCCAAAGAATTGTGGACTGCCACGATGCTGGGACTGAAGGCTTTTTCATTGGAGTGACCTATCTGGTGCGATCTTATCAGGTTCAGGAGAAATGAATATCTACGTAGGCAATCTGCCCCACGCAACCACCGAATCCCAGCTCAGAGAAGCATTCGAGGAGTATGGAACGGTGGACTCGGCAGCCGTCATCAAGGACAAGTTCACCGGTAAGTCACGAGGCTTCGGCTTCGTCGAGATGCCGGACGACGGGGAAGCCCAAAATGCAGTCAACGGACTGAACGGCGAAGAACTCGGCGGTCGTACCTTGACCGTCAACGAGGCTCGCCAGCGCGAAGAACGGCCGAGGAATCGGTACTAGGTTCATTCGCGACAGCCTTGAAAGGCGCGGCCCTCACGGGCTGCGCCTTTCTTGTTTGTAACATCGTCGCCGGTGTGTGGAACACCATCGACGCATTGACGCGACGCTACCACCCTTCGGTCCCCGGCGAACCCTTGACCGGTCCCGCGATATCGTCAGTCAACCATCCTCCGTAAAAGCTGCCGGGTTGCGGTAGTACCCGCTCACCACGGACGTAGCATTCAACTCGGCCGGGATAGAACGAAAGGTAGCCCCGGATATCTTCGTATTCGGGTGATGGTTTCGGATAACTCCAGCCCACCGCTCCAATCTCGGGATATTCGATTAGCTCCCAGTATCGGGCTTCGCCCTTCCACTCGCACAGCGAGGAGCCGCGCGCTGGAGTGAGAAGCTCCATGTTTATCCCAGCGGTCGGGATGTAGAACCCCGGAGGACTGGCAGTCTCGAGTACTCGGATCGTCCTGCGCGACGACGCGATCTCAATCTCCTCAAGCCTTACTTCCACCAGCCGGTCGTCGTGCTCCAGTGCCGGCGGGCGGGGATAGTCCCAAACGGACTCCTTACCCTCTTCAGGTACTTCGGCGAACGGAGGTCGTTCTCGCCCCGTGTATTTCCACATGATCCCGGAACCGAATTTGGGTAGGAGAGAATGTCCCGACGAACGAAGCACAAGCGTGCAGCCACAGCAGCCGGTACGCAAGTTGTACTACGGTGACGGTTCGAAGCGGTTCAAATCCCAATCGTACTCGTGACCACGGATCTTCGGCGTGACACGAATCGATTCAGCCAGCTCCGAGTCGGCGTATTCGAGAATGTGCTGTATTACTCCCTCATCGGAATCGCCGAAGTCTTCGCGGTACCACTTGTAGATCTTTGAGACGCGCAGACCCCTATCCGTGGTGGTAACACCCCGTGGATGGTTGATGTAGTCGCGAGCCGCAGCATCAAGATCCTGTTCGAGGGTCGAAGCCTCCCATGCCTTCGTTGGCAGATTGGGGCATCCGATCGATGCACAGTTGACGGCGTAATGGATGCGCGGATCGTCCCACTGCTTTCGCAGAATGTCGTGCTCGATATTGTCCAGCGAAAGATTTTCTCCCTCGACCGTCACGCGATTGGCTCCCCATGGACCAAACGCAAATGAGTGCGGACGGATCTCTCGAATCGATTTCTTTGGCTTCTCGTCGAGAATGAGTTTCACCGTGACTGCGTTGTACAGGTTTGCCCATAGCGCAAATCGCTCAGCGTCCGGTAGCGTTGATACTGGCGTCTCCTCCAAACGGGCGATATAGGAATCGAGCGCATCACGATCATCCGGGTTGGATCTCCACCCCTCGTAGTCAACAACGTTCAGTCCGCTTCCGTCGGGGTGCACGTATTTTGAAAGGAGCGAGGTGAATGCCTCGTGATTCTGTCCTGTTGCGGTCCCGGGCAGGAGGATCGCCACCCCCAGAATCAAAACGGATCGGAGTCGCATGAGCTGTAATAAATTCTTCGCGGGAGTTGGTTAGTCTCCCCGATGCCCGTTTTGTTTCGCTCCATTGCACGGACAGTCGAATTCCCGCACGGACCTCAATGGGTCGAACGGGATGCCGGCGTCGATTGTCTCAAGATGCTTCGGTGAGTCACTCCGGCTCAACTATCCCGTCCTCGCCGAATTTCGAAGCGACAACACGGATATCTCCAACGAGGTCCGACGCAAAGATGGTGTTCAGTGCATCGGCGTGCGTTGTGTGGAACGTAGCCCGCTGACCGTCAGATGAAAATACGTATGCCATATCGAGGGCTAAGACAGCATCCAGCCCAAAATCGACGATAAGAGCTATGAAGTCGATCTCGTGGTCCACTTGGTAGGACGTGCCCAAGAGCTTCGCTGGCCCGTGCTTCGGGAAAACTTCCAGGCCGCCTAATCCATCGTCAGCGAACTCGAGGTGAACGCCGGCATACCCCTGGGCGATGATGTCTGATCGGTCGCCGGTGTCGTCAAAGAAGCCGGTGATGGCCCACTTGCCGAAAAGCATTTCCTCGTCGGTCGGCGCTTTATCTTCTGCACGGTCTGAATCGCACGCAGTGAGGATTATCGCCAGCGGTAGAAGGCGCTGTAGAAGCCGGTTGAGCTGCGGGTTTGTCACTGTTGTAAGCCGGTAGGGCCGTAGGTGAAGGTTCCATCGTTCACAACCTAAGTTCCGATCCATCATTGCTGCTTCCTACAGGTGCCGCCCCGGCTGTACAAAACGACGTCCGAGTTGTAACGGCTACGGATCGATTGGGGGTAACAAAATGGCCGGAGATCGTATAGCGGGTTGTGCCCCTCTCGCTCGAACGCTCTCGTATCAATCTCACTCCGTCATGGCTTTGTCCTTTTCCGGTCGCAGGCTCGCCTGTGCCGCTATGTTCTCAATGGTCTCGCTCGTCGCTGCCGCCCAGTCGGACACCATCTCCGTCGAACGCAAGATTGCCGGCCTTGGGCTGGTATGGCAGGAGGCCAACTACAACTTCGCCCACTTTCGGTTGAAGCCGGATCTGGATTGGGACGCTGCGTTCGAGGAGGCGATTGGGCGAGTGATGGGTACCCAGTCCGACCACGACTACATACGCGAGCTGCAGCGATTCCTTGCACTGCTGGGTGAGGCGCACACTAACCTGGAACCGGGCGCCGCATTTCGCGAACGACACGGCGGACACCCGGCTCTGGAGCTGGAGGAGATTGAGCGCCGGCCGGTGGTTGTGAATACGGCTCGCGAGCTTGCCGATGATGTTCCGATCGGATCCGTCATCACAGCTGTCGATGGAGTCGCGGCCGATAAGTATCTGGCTGAGCGCGTGTTTCCGTATCTGAGCGCGTCGACCGAGCACTACAGGTGGCGCGCCGCGATTCGCGGCAGCAAATGGCGCGCCGTCGGAGTGTTGGTAGGCGATGTGGGAACTACCGTCACGCTTACCATTGACTCGCCGGATGGCGGGCAAGACGACATCGTCGTCGAGCGAATCGAGGGGGGCGCTGTAGTGGATTGGCTATTTCCGAGGCGCTCGGATGCACCCATTCTCGAATTCAGAAGACTGGATGACGGAATTCTGTACTTCGCCCTTAACACGTTCAACGAGGCTGAGGTGGTAACGGAGTTCGAGAGGCACCTCGACGAACTGGAGACAGCGCGCGCTGTGATTCTGGATGTTCGCGGCAACGGTGGTGGCAACTCGAGCCACGGCTGGCACATCGGCAAATACTTTTCGGACGTTCCTCTTGAGCCGTCGCACTGGAGGACGCGTGAGAATCGGGGTTCATACAAGGCTTGGGGG
>JAHHLP010000447.1 GCA_018679295.1 Rhodothermia bacterium | reverse complement strand
ATCCGAACGGCACGTCTATTGGAACGGAGCTGCATGTGCCGGTCGATCGTCCCGTCAAGCTGACGATGAGTAGCGAGGACGTACTGCACAGCTTTTTCGTACCCTCGTTCCGTGTCAAGTTCGACGTGCTGCCCAATCGTTACACAGCAGTCTGGTTCGAGGCCACAAAGGTTGGCGAATTCGACATTTTCTGCACCGAGTACTGCGGTACCGGCCACTCGGGTATGCTGGGCAAGGTAATCGTGCATACCCAGAAGGAATTTGAGGAATGGCTCCAGAGCAGCGGACAGGGCGACATGACCCCTGTCGAGTATGGGGAGGTGCTGTTCGGACAGCAGAACTGTCAGGTGTGTCACTCGGTGGATGGTACGCCGGGCGTCGGTCCCTCGATGCAGGGCCTTTTCGGAAGAACCGAACCGCTTGAGGACGGCAGTTCGGTGCTGGCGGATGCGAGCTATATCCGTGAGTCAATCGTTGCTCCGTCGGCGAAGATTGTTGCCGGCTACCCGCCGGCAATGCCGGCTACATATACGTCACTTCAGCCAGAGCAGCTGGATGCACTGGTCGCCTATATCGAATCGCTCGCGAACTGAAATGCGGAATGATCAAGATTTTTGCTAAATGAGTGCAGCGCAGACATCCGGTGTCGCCGTGACGCCACCGCCGGTTCACTATCTCAACCACGACAAGAGCATACGTTCGTGGCTGCTGACGGTTGATCACAAGCGGATCGGCTTGATGTACCTCGTGTCAGTGTCGCTGGCATTTCTGATCGCGGGAATTCTTGCGATGTTTGTCAGGTACGAGTTGATGGCGCCCGGCCAGGACATCATGACCGCCGAGACGTACAATAAGTTCTTCTCGATGCACGGGATCATGATGGTCTTCCTCTTCATCATCCCGTCGATTCCGGCTGTGATGGGCAATTTTGCATTGCCATTGCATCTTGGAGCCAAGGATGTGGCGTTCCCTCGGCTCAACCTGGCTAGCTATTACATCTACGTCGCGGGTGGAATACTCGTTGTGGTCGCGCTGCTCGTGGGCAAGGTGGATACCGGTTGGACGTTCTACACGCCCTATTCGGACCGGACGAGCGACGCGGTGCTGTTCATGACCATGGCGGTGTTCGTGGCTGGCTTCTCGTCCATCCTGACCGGCCTCAACTTTATTGTGACGATTCACAAGATGCGGGCCCCGGGCATGACGTGGAACCGCCTGCCTTTGTTCGTGTGGGGCATCTACGCGACCAGCATTGTGCAGGTGCTCGCCACGCCGGTCATCGGAATCACGATGTTGCTGCTTTTCCTCGAGCGCTTACTGGGCATAGGAATATTTGACCCGGCACTCGGGGGCGATCCGGTGCTGTTCCAGCACTTCTTCTGGTTCTACTCGCACCCGGCCGTCTATATCATGATTCTCCCGGCGTTTGGGATTATTTCCGAACTGATCGCCGTCTTCTCGCGACATCCGATCCACGGCTACCGATTCGTCGCGCTGTCATCCGTGGCGATTGCGTTTCTCGGATTTCTCGTCTGGGGACATCACATGTTCGTGTCCGGCCAGTCCGCGATTTCGTCCATCGTCTTTTCGCTGATCACGTATCTGATCGGCATTCCGACCGGCGTCAAGATGTTCAACTGGGTTGCGACCATGTATCGGGGTTCGATCAGGTTGACCTCTCCAATGCTGTTTGCCCTCTCATTCCTGTTCTTGTTCGCCATCGGCGGGTTTACCGGAATCGCGCTTGGAGTACTGGCCATTGACGTTCATTTGCACGATACGTATTTCGTTGTAGCTCATTTTCACTACGTCATGATGGGAGGGACGGTGATTGCCGCACTCGGTGGCCTCCATTACTGGTGGCCGAAGATGTTTGGCAAGATGTACAACGAGACGTTGGGCCGCATCGCTGCGGTACTCATCTTCATCGGGTTCAATCTGACGTTCTTCACTCAGCTGATACTCGGCAGCCAAGGCATGCCTCGGCGCTACTTCGATTATCTCCCGAGATTTGAAACCCTGCACGCGTGGTCCACTTACGGATCGTGGATACTTGGGGCAGGCCTCTTTTTGGTGATGTTCTACCTGTTGCACTCTCTCTTTCGTGGAAGGACTGCACCGTCGAATCCGTGGGGAGCAGCAACCCTGGAGTGGACGCACGCCACCTCGCCACCGGATCACCATAACTTCCATCATACCCCCATCGTGACCCACGGCCCGTACGACTTCCTTTCAATGTCGAAGGGTGCCGGCGACGGTCATTTCGAAGAGGGAAGCATTGAGGCCGTCCCCTCAGGCGCTTAGGTCGAACGTCAAGCACTCAAACGAAACGATTAAGATGGCATCGTCCTCTCCTGCTACTGCAACTGCACACGCCGACGCACACCCGGCGCACCTGCAGCACCACTTCGTTTCGTCGGATCAGCAGTTCGACGCAGCCAAGATGGGCATGTGGCTTTTTCTGGTTACGGAAGTACTGCTGTTTGCCGGCATGTTTGTGGCGTATACCGTCTACCGCGTATGGCACCCTGAAGTCTTCGTCGCCGGTGCCACACTGCTGAATCCGTGGCTGGGCGGCCTGAATACGGTTGTGCTGCTGGCGTCCTCCTTTACCGTCGCTCTGTCCATCCATTTCATCCAGAAGGGAAATCAGAAGGCGCTGCTGATCAACATCGCGTTGACGATGGCGGCTGCTTTCGTCTTCCTTGTGGTCAAGTATTTCGAGTACACGCACAAGTTTCACCTGGGCATATTCCCCGGCGAGAACTACGCGTACGCCGATGTAAGCGTCCCGTACATCCAGCAGTTCTTCAGCATCTACTTCGTGATGACTGGCATTCACGGAGTTCACGTGCTGATCGGAATCGGACTTTTTATCTGGCTTGCGATTCGCGCCGCAAAAGGGCACTTCACGTCCGAGTGGTACACTCCTGTCGAGCTTGTCGGGCTATACTGGCACATCGTCGACATCATCTGGATCTTTCTCTTCCCCCTGCTTTACCTCATCTAGACCCTGCGACCTAGCTGCCCATGGAACACGCGGAAGGCCACGGCCACCACATCACGGCGTTGAGGACCCTGCTCTTCACTTTCCTTGCGCTCGTTGCCCTGACGGTTGTGACCGTCATTACGGCTCAGATTGATCTGGGTGCGATGAATGTGCCATTGGCGCTGACAATCGCGATCGGCAAGGCGACACTCGTCGTGGCGTTCTTCATGGCCCTGAAGTACGATAACAAGGTCAATTTCCTCGTCCTTACTGTCGGGCTGATAATGGTGGTTGTCTTTGTCGTGTTTACGCTGTTCGATACAGCGTTCCGCGGTGACATCGACAATGTTGACGAGCGGACTATCGACCAGATCGAGCGGATCGAGGCGGCGGCCAAGGGCTAGATCCTGCGCGGCTTCTCTTGCCCAGCGGGCGAGTTTTCGAAGGGTCTTTGGGGCTGGTTGGCTCGCCCAACGCTGCGACTTCGATCGCCGGCAATTGTGATCACCGTCTGCAAAAAATGTGACGGCGAAACACAAATCGCCTTGCCCGACACAGAAGAATGTGTGTATCGTATAGCAAGGCTATTGGTTTTCCACATCGATTTGTAATGCTTGTCCTTTTTGCCGTCCTAGGCGTATCGCTTGTAGTCGCGCTTCTGGCGTGGGCGATAGTGACAGGTTTCCGTATCTGGGGTAGTGACCAGGAAGTTGCCCTGGATCGCCACGCGGTCGTCATTCGGCGCCAAGCTGCGAGAGCGGGAGCCTCTGTACCTGTCGGCGCTCGAGAGATCCGCCAGGATCAGGAATTCGGAGATTCCTACAAGACGCTGTTCGAGTACGAGTTGGGTCCGGACGGATCCAGCGGCGTTCCGCCGTCCTGGTTTACGGATCTGTGGATGCGCCGCAACTGATCTACGCCGACTCCTCTGATTGCGCCTGGATCGCCTCGACCTCCTTGTTGAGGAACCTGGCGAGGGTATCGTATGACTTCTCCAGGGTTTCCTGAAGGTTGTTGTCTTCTCGATTGGCCTTCGCACTGATGACCTCGACGATATTGCAGGGCACGCCGTGCGTAGCTGCGACGTAGGCAACGGCGTAGCCGGTCATATCCACGGCATCGGCTATTCGCTGCCAGTAGGATATTTCGGATTCATCTTCTATCCGATGGTCCTGAGTCACGAGGGTGATTCGCTTGGTGTCTGTCAACGGCGCCTCAAGGGGCATTCGGGGATACGAGGGAGCGGCCAACTCGATGCGATCACCCTCAAATACCTGGGACGCGCTGACGACCGTCCTCATCCGCAGCTTGGTATCCAATGCCGTGCAGGTGCCCACATGCATGATCCGGCTCAGCTTGTAGGAGTTGAGGAGCCGTTCCGTCCGGAGTGTGGCTTTGATCTTGCCGGTCCCAAGAAGTGAGACGAGGATATCGTCGTCGTGGTAGGATTCTCCTTCCGCGAGCCCGTCAAAGCGACCGCGCTTATAGCCCAAAAGAAACGGTTTGGCCTCCTCTTCTGTTGTAAAAACTATGCCGACCATGAACTCTGACCTGCTCCGGTAGTATGTACACGCCGGTTTTGAAGAAAAGCGTGCGGCCCCAGAAGTGTTCTTCGGCCTCGCGGCGGGACTATTAAGGGATGAAGATAATTGAACTCTTGGAGGTAAGAAAGGAGCCGATGGTCTCCTACGAGATCATTCCGCCAGTCCGTGGCGGATCGGCCAAGGAGATTTTCGAAATCATTGAATCCCTTGTAGAATTTGAGCCTCCTTTCATAGACGTCACAAGCCACTCCGCGCAGGTCTACTATGAGGAAATGCCGGACGGCACGTGGAGGCGTCGCGTCAAGAGGAAACGCCCAGGTACGCTGGGTCTGTGTGCTGCGATAAAGGGGAGATTCGGCATCGAAACGGTGCCCCATCTTCTGTGTAATGGCTTCAGCCGCGAGGAGACTGAGGACGCCCTAATAGAACTCAACTATCTGGGCATTCAAAACGTGATGGCTCTCCGCGGCGACGACAACGGCTACGAAAAGTCGTTTGCCTCGGACAAGTCTGTCAATGCGCAGGCGCACGACCTGGTTGCACAAATCTGCGCGATGAACCGCGGTCGATACCTGGAGGAGCTGATTGATGCCGAAGCCACCGATTTCTGCGTCGGAGTTGCCGGCTATCCTGAGAAGCATATCGAAGCGCCGAACATGGCGTGGGACATCCTGCATCTAAAACGCAAGGTGGATGCGGGCGCCCATTACATAACCACGCAGATGTTCTTCGATAACCAGCATTACTTCGATTTCGTTGAGCGATGCCACGAGGTCGACATCGATGTGCCGATCCTGCCGGGGCTGAAAATCATCACTTCGAAGAAGCAGCTCAAGTCACTCCCCGGACGTTTTTACCTGGAGATACCGGAATCTCTTGCGGCAGAGATCGAGGCGGCCGATGACCGGCACGTGGCAGAGATCGGTATCCGGTGGGCCGTTCAGCAGAGCCAGGAACTGTTCGAACGCGGAGTGCCGTGCCTGCACTTCTACATTATGCAGACCTCCCGCCACGTTCGTGAGGTTGTATCTCAACTGCGAAAGATGGCCTGACCTACCGGTGGTAATCTTTGGCAGTATCCTTCAGCTTTGCCTTGTATCGCAGCAGCTGGCGCCGAAGGCCGTCGGCGCAACCATCGATCGCCAACTCGTGGCTACCGGCGGCTTCTTTTGCGGATAGCGTCTGTCGATAGACCGTGATTACGATCTCGGCTGAGTACTGATCAACAGCTCTGCCGTTCTCCACGTCGAGGATTACGTGGGCGTCTGTGATGCCGTTGTAGTACTGCTGGAGCTTGCTAATGCGGTCTTGTACGAAATTGCGGAGATCATCAGATAAGGAGAAATGTCGGGCGGTGATTCGAGCATTCATATGGTTCGTATCTGGATTTCTAGACATTCACTCGTCAGTACCTTTGGCCGACAGGCGACACCTTAAGCACACCTCTTGACCCACAAGGTTCCGCCTTCAATCTGGTCGGTCGGAATCGGAGCCGAGGAAGCCCTGAAGGAGTGTTTCCTGCCTCGTCCGCATCTTTTCGGCGTCTGTGGAATTCTTGTCGCGGTACCCTACCAAATGCAGGACTCCGTGCACGACGTAGCGAAGCACTTCTTCGCGAAAGGTCGATCCAAATTCCCGATGGCGCTGATTCGCAGTATCGAGATCCACGTATACTTCGCCATCAACACTTTCCGAGCCTGGTTCGAGATCAAATGCGAGCACATCTGTCGGCGCCGGGTCTCCCAGGAAGCTGCGATGCAGTTCTTGATGTCGGTCCCTTTCGCACAGTATGACTCCAAGGTAGTCGACTCGGACCTCTTCGGTCAGGACTACCATCGCGACGAAACGCTTAATCTCCTCCGCGTCGACCGTTAAGGTTGGATGACTGATCGAAACGTCGATTCCGGTCGGGATGTCTCCGGCCTCGGTTTGACTATCCGAGATCATCGAATAGCGAATCCGACAGCGAGAGCGCTACGCTGCTCATGATCAGCTCAGGCGGGAGCTGCGTAAAGTCTGCGGACAGCAAGCGGTCTGCCACGTTCGCATACATGGAGCATCCCGCGACTCGTTCTACGACCAAACCGCTGGTCGCCTCTCCACTTTTGGCGACGAAGATCACTTCGCCCAGCTCCTTGCTTGCGATGTAGCCCGTGCAATCCTGGATCTGCAGGAACGAGCTGGGGGCGTAGACGGACACGATGTTGATTGTTCCGTCGTCAAGTAGTTCGTTGGGGATGGCCACCCGCGGCCGGATCTCAAGGGCGAGAGATCTCCCGCTGGTTTCGTCGGTGAGATCGAAGCGGTACGCGCCCCCGTCCGGTTTGGGCTGTACCTCGAGAACGGAAGCAATCCGCTGAATGTCTTCGTCAGAAAACGTGAACGCCATAGGTGGCAGGAAGCGGTGCGCGAAGGGTACGATCCCGAGGATCAGGAGTAGTACGGGAACGCCAAAAAGATAGTCTGCGCAACAGGCAAAAACAACGAGAGGGAGGCCTTCTCCTCAGTCCTGCCCGTTTTGGGAATGGTACTCCGGATAATCTCTACCGGAACCGTCTCCTGCCTCCGGTTCTTCACCATCCGAAAGCGCGACGACATTCAGTGCGTGCTGTCCCTTCGGACCGTCGGACAGTTCGAATTCTACCTCTTGCCCGGTCTTCAGAGTCTTGAATCTGGATTCCGAAACGATTTGAGAGTAGTGGACGAAGATGTCGGGCCCTCCGTCAGGGTCCACAACAAAGCCGTAGCCTTTCTTGGCGTCGAACCACTTGACAACGCTCTTAACGGCTGCCATCGAAAGCCTCCTGATGTTCCTACCGATCGCGGGGTTCTTCTACAGCGGTTGGACGACTTGCGAAGGCTGAACCTGCGCTCCCCGCGTGTGTAAAAGGGCCGCGATTCTATAC
>JAHHLP010000282.1 GCA_018679295.1 Rhodothermia bacterium | reverse complement strand
CGTTCGCGGAGGGTGGTTTGCGTTGATGTTGTGGTCTCCATCGGGTTCACCTTTGATGATGTGAATATGTCAAATTATTTGACTAGTCAACTAATTTACTTGCCGACGTTGCACTTGCATCGCGGTTTGTCGCGTTTCATACGCTGAGCGGCTTACGGCACCATTGCAGCTCGCGCCTTATCGAGCAACCGAATGAGCGACTTGAGCTGCCGCTCGTTGAGTGCACCCAGCACTACGTCGTCCATTACTGCAATCGGATCGTCCAGCCGTCGAAGTACGCGCCGGCCTTCGTCTGTGATGGAGCACAGTGACCGCCGACCGTCGTCCGGATCGGGCAGTCTTTCGACCAGGCCCTTGATACGCAGCCTCTCTATCAACCGGGTGATGCCCGGCTCTGGCTCGATCATCCGATCGGCCACCTCCATCGTCGGCAATGGATCCCCTGCTCCGCGCAGTATCCGCAACACATTAAACTGCTGGAAGGTGATTCCGTATTCCTGTATGAGATCCTCGAACCGCCTGCGGACGAACGAGGCCGTCCTCAGCAGGGAGAGGACCGCCTCCTGGCCCACCGATTGAAGTGGTTTCTTCTGCTTGATCTCCTCTCTAACCGATCGCATCACGGCATATCAGTAGTTAGTTGACTGGTCAACAATTTATATTACTTGATCAGTCAATGAAAAGTTTCCGGGCCGTCCCGATTATTTTTTGCGCTAACCGGCTACCTTTGCAACGAAATCCGCTGCCACGCTTCACAAACGACAGCACAGACCGCCATGGACAAGAAGATCACTCGCAGGACCGCCCTCCAACTCGGCCTCGGCGCCGCGGCAGGCTCAGTAGCCGGAGCCGCGATCCCGGGTCCCGGACCCTCACACTGCGTCACGCCAGCGCAAACAGAAGGCCCCTTCTACCCCAAACATGACCAGCCGGACAAGGATGCCGATCTTACGATGGTGGACGGGCAAACCGGAGCCGCGAAGGGCGAGGCGATCATCGTGAGCGGCGCAGTGATCGACGAATCCATGAAGCCGGTAGCCGGCGCCCTCGTGGACGTCTGGCAGGCAAACACGCACGGCAAATACCACCACGAGGACGACCCAAACACCGCTCCGACCGACCCGCAGTTTCAGGGTTGGGCGCAGCTGAGAACGGACGACGATGGAACGTTCAGCTTCAAGACGATCATACCGGGAGCGTACCCCGTCAGTGACGAATGGTGGCGCCCGCCGCATATCCACTTCAAGGTTGCCAAACGTGGATATCACGAGCTCACGACGCAGATGTACTTCGCCGGAAACGACTTGAACGAGAAAGACAGTATCCTGAACGAACTGACCGACGCCGAGAAGTCACGGGTGGTGGTCGGCTTTACTCCTTCCGACGAGCACGACGGCGCAAATGCAGGGCATTTCTACATCATGATTCGCAAGGTCATCGCATAACGGTCCGGACCGGCGTTCTCTAAAGTCGGACTCCACCCTTGCATCACTGATCGACGTCGTGAAATCATTGCCCGCCACTACTTCGGGGCGAATCTCAGACAATCAGACTTCGGGAGGTCAACATGCCTGAAATCACCGTCAACTATCTGGCTATCATTGTATGCGTCGTTGTAGCGATGCCGATCGGGTTTCTTTGGTTCGGTCCTCTTTTGGGCAAACCGTGGGCTCGCCACATGGGAATGGAGGACATGGAGCAGCCTGGCGGCGCGGAGATGACCAAGTCCATGGCTCTCTTCGCTCTCGGTAATTTCCTAATCGCCCTTGTGCTGGCCCACAGCATCGAGGCCTGGCAACCCTCGACATGGAATTACGGACCGGACGGTTCGCCTGCCGGCTACGCCCTCAACGCCGCCATATGGACGTGGATTGGTTTCTTCGTGCCCTTGCAGATCGGACGCGTTGCTTGGGAAAAGAAAAAATGGGGACTCGTGTTGATCAACTCCAGCTTCGACCTGGTGCGCCTACTCGTATTCGGGTTCATACTCGCATACTGGCAGTAGTGCCTGAGCCTGGCACCCGGACCTGTGTCCCGGCTCAAATTGCCTTCGCGGCCTGCACAAGCAAACGACCCGGGAATTGTTATCGAATGGACCTGAAACAAGGGCTCTCGTGTAACACACGCTGAACGACAGTAACTTCGGACTATCAAACCAATGACCTCCTGCGCGAATGTCTGAGCCCCGCGACGACGAACGACTCTTCGGCGAAGAAGACGTTGCCAAGATCCTCAAGAGTGCAAGCGAACGCCAGGCCACGAGGAAGGCGCCCAATGCTGGCCTCACGTTAGAGGAACTCAAGCAGGTTGCGGCTGAGGCGGGCATCGATCCCAGACACGTAGCCGATGCCGCCAAAGAGATCACGGCTCCAGGCATTTCGGCGGTCCCGAACGCGCAGGTCACAGCCTCCGCTTCAGACCAACCCAACTTCTGGGGAGGTCCGTTGTCGG
>JAHHLP010000014.1 GCA_018679295.1 Rhodothermia bacterium | reverse complement strand
GGCTCAGCCGCTGCCGACGGTTGTCCGGCGGCCAGTAGCAGCATCAAACCAAGAACTGTCCGAATTAGACTACGCATGTACAAAACTTTCTTCCTATTTGCGGGCAAATTCAGCACGAAGTGACAATTCCAGCTGGAAATCGACTCGTGCAGGACCCCATCGCCATGGGCGCAACAATCGCACCACCAAGCGCCTCGGATTGTATCGCCTGCCGCGGGAAACGGCTTAAGGAGCCCGGGTCGTCGATACCGCTGAAGCCAAGGCCGCCTCTTGCGTCGGCATCGAAGACCGATCTTTCCCTAGTCAAGAAAGATACGGAGCCTGCTGATCACAAAAAAACCCCCACCCCAGGTGCTGGGGCGAGGGTCCTTTCGGAGTATCCACCGACTACCACTTCAGCGCATCGTCTCCAAGCAGATCGGCCTTCCGACGCTCGATAATCCTCTCGCGTTCGGCCCGCCTCTGCTCCAGTGCAGTGCGTTCCTTCTCAAGTCGCTCCTGTAGTCGTGCTACGTGCTTCTCGCGCATCTCCAACTTCCTCGCAAACAGTTCGGTGAGCCTCTCCTCCAATTCCCTCACCTTGTCTGCCTTCGCATTGCCCTCAGCCCGCGACGCCTCCCGCGCCAACTTGCGAGTGGCAGCCTCCATTTCCATAATCTCGGGGTTCACATGATCGAAGTCGAAGTCAAACTCAAAGTCCTCGCCAAGCATTCCCTCGAAGCGCATGCGACGAGCATGTTCCATCGCCTCATGGGCGTCATGGCCAAGCTCCTTCCACTCGAATGCGTCGTCCATATCTCTCATTCGAAATACATTCACCCGCTCACCGTGCCCCGGATGCATCATCTTCTTGCGGATGACCCTGTGACCGTCGCTATCATCGCCCATAACTACAACCTTACCGTCCTCATCGACCATCACGACGGTTCCGTCCTCCATCTCCATCCGGTCGCCCGAGACCGGCTCACCGTTTATCGTGATATTGCCCTCGTCATCCACGAGTACCTTGATTTCCTTTTCGACTTTCCGGGGTTCATCATCCTGTGCCATCGCGGGCTGTGCAGCCAGAACGGCTAAGAGCATCGCAAGCAGTCCCAACGAGAGCGATTGTCGGTAGCGTAGACTTTTCATCCTTGAGTTCCCTCAGATTGCTTGTGGTGATTCGGTCTTCCTTGCGTGTGTGTGGGCGAAGGGAGACACCTACTGTCGTCCGATCAACTCCTCGAGTCGCCTTTCGATAATCATCTTTCGGGCGTCCTCTCGTTTTCGCATGTCATTGTCGAGCGAATGCAGCTGTTGCTCGAGTTGCTTGATTTCGCGGCGACGGTTGTTCTGCTTCAACTCGAAGGCCGCTTCCAGCAGTGATCGAAGCTGCGCGACCTGCGCTTCGGCATCTCCTCCCGATGCCGACGCTTGTCTAATACGATGGGCGAGCTCCTGAATCTCAGCTTCCAACTGCCACTCACGGACGAGTTGGTTGTAGAGATCCCGATCGGAGGCCTTGACCTGATCCCAGTAGCTGAGCGCCTGAACCTTGGGAAGTTCGGCTGCCATCTCCGCGGCCATCTGTGCCGTCTGCTTCATTTCTTCCGCCAGGAGGTTCTCCTCCTCCGAAGGGCGCGCCGCCAGCTCCTCGCTCAGCTCGCGCATCTTTGCCGCCTTGCGGTCGAGTTGACGCATTTGGTTCTTGGTCATCTCGTCCGAGAATCCAACCCGATACCATCCGTCTTCGTCAGCGCCCTCGGCGCCGTACAAGTCCCGGTAGGTGTTCTCATCCAGTTCGCTAAGTGCGCGGTCGGCAATCACGTAGTAACTGTCTCCAATCTTGACGACCGGACGATCGATTCCGGAGAACGAGAAGGTGAGGTCGACGCCTTCTACCTCCAGGCTCGCCGGCCACTCGTTTCTCGGCACCATGCGATCGTCGACGCGCACCTCGCCGTTCCGGATTTGCAGCGTCCGGTGTTGGGCGCTGGCCGTCGCCACGCAGGCCATCAGCACGCCGGCCGCCACGAGTGGAACGACCACTCTTTTGATACTGAGGTTCATGTCCGTCCTCACGGTTGAATTTGCTTCTGCTCCGGTGTGTGTGTGCCGGATTCCTCTCGAGTATCTACCGCCTGGGACCATCTCGTTCGCCACTCTTATTGTCCTTTGGCGCCTGCCTGCCGGATACCTGGATCCGCCGGCGCCGAAGCCGGCAGCATCTCCAGTGGGACCAGCGGCTTGTCCCATCCCAGATCCGACTGTCTGGTTTTCAGATGCTCGATCCGCTGCTGAATCTGCACAAGCTCATCAGGGTGATCCCACTCGTGCACGTCCGAGGCCGCCGATGCCGCCACGATGCCTGTGGCCGCATTAAGCCGATCGTCCAGCAGCGCAGAGTCCATTCGGGACGATGCGAAGGCGCGGCCGGCGCCCACCGCATCGAGTTCTGTCGCAGACTCCAGGCCAGCCCTTGCAGGTTCCTGCTCCCTCGGCGTCTCCTCGTCTTCCGCGAGACGTTCCCCAGCGCGCGCGCGACGCTCGGCGGGAGCCGGCACGTTCAGGTTTCCGGCAATCTCCGCCTTGTCCTTGCCTACAATCTCTTGAGTGGACGGGGCGTCGTTTGTGCTCCACAGACCGATACTGACCGCGATTATCGCGACGACGGCCGCAACAGCCGCCCGAAACGGTGTGCCTCGAAGCAGTCGGAGCGGCGCACGGTCGGTCCGAACGCCTTTCGGCACGTCACCTGTAACGGCGGCGGTCGCCGCTGCCTTGACGATGGCGTCGATCGCTCCTGGATCAGGACGCTGGCCACGCCTGTGATCCATCCAGAACTTCGCCTGACTCATCGCTTGATACTCGCGGGTCAACTCTTCCTGTCCGTCCAAGCCGACCGGGTTCTCGGCTCGTCCGTCGGAACCGGACTCGTAGAGCCCTTTGACTATTTGTAACTTCTTGTCCATAAGCGGTCTATTGTCGTTCGGCTACGCCGAATTAAGTCTTGCGACGTTGTCACTGGACGATTCTGTCATCAGCCGACGCAGGTTGAGCAAAGCGTATCGCATTCTTCCCAACGCGGTATTAATCGAGCAGTCTGTAAGCTCGGCGATTTCCTTGAAGGTGAGTTCCGCTTCGTGTCGCAGCAGCAGCACCTCGCGCTGCTCCGGTGAGAGCTTGTCAATGCACTGCTCCAGCAGTTCGCCCTGTTCGGCGCGCTGCAGTTGTTCATCCTGCCTTGGGTCGTCGGCCTCGAGCCGATCCCAATACGAAAGCCCCTCCTCATCTCCCGCAGAATCGACATCCGTCCATTTCTTCCGCGACCGGAGGTGGTCCAGAGCCGCGTTTCGGGCAATGCGAAGAACCCAGCCAAGCCAGCGGCCCTGTTGGTCGTAAGAGCCTCGACGTTTTTGCAATGCACTGATCACGCGGAGATACGTCTCCTGAAAAAGGTCGTTTGCAACACTTCTGTCACGCACCATTCCCATCAGGTAACCGAACACGCGTTCCTGGTGCCTCTCAACAAGCAGCCGAAACGCCTGCTCGTCATTATTCTCGAGGTAAGCTGCAACCAGACTTTCGTCAGACGGGTGCATCCGAGGTTGTTTGACTAGGCTTGTTCTGGCAACGGCTTTAACGAGCGTCGCCGGGTTTTAAACGTATCGAATCGCGGGATATTGTCCTATCGGACTCCATCAGAAGGCCTTGACCAAAGTAGCTTGAAATGGCTCACAGGGCCGCTTCCAGCAGTTCGGAAACATCCCGCACCGGAACGACCTCGATGTCAACCCCTGCCTCCATGGCGTCCGCATTTCCTGCAGGGACAAATGCCCGGTCGAATCCGAGCTTCGAGGCCTCACGGAGTCGCAGGCCGATCTGCGTTACCGAACGTATTTCCCCACCAAGACCGACCTCACCGATGAAGACCGATCGACGAGCGACAGGTACGTTTCGAAACGAGGACGCCGTGGCGACTATTACACCCATGTCAACGGCAGGCTCTTCAAGGCGAACGCCGCCCGCTATGTTTATGAAGACGTCCTGCCCGGACAGCTGTAGTCCCTCGCGCTTCTCGAGCACTGCAAGGAGCATCTGTAACCTTCTGCCGTCGTAACCTGTTGTGGTCCGCTGCGGTGTCGCGTACGATGTTTGGGCCACGAGAGACTGAATCTCGACGAGGACCGGCCGTGACCCCTCTACGGAGCATACCACAGCCGATCCGCTGACGTCTTCCGACCGATCCGATAGAAATATCTCGCTCGGGTTGTCGACCTCCCGGATGCCCGAGGAGGTCATTTCGAAAATTCCGATCTCGTTGGTCGATCCAAAGCGGTTCTTAGCCGCTCGAAGTATGCGGAACGAGTGATGCCGGTCGCCCTCCAACTGCAGGACCGTATCGACCATGTGCTCGAGGACCCGCGGTCCCGCGATGGCTCCCGACTTGGTGACGTGGCCGATGATGAATGTCGGAACCTCGAGCGACTTTGCAATGCGGAGGATTGTGGACGCGCTCTCGCGAACCTGACTTACGGAGCCCGGAGCACTGTCGAGATCCGGACGGTAAAGGGTCTGGACGGAATCGATAATCAGGATGTCGGGCATCAACTCGCGGGTCGCCTCCGCGATAAGCTCAACGTTAGTCTGAGCGAGGACATGCGTGCTAGCTGAATCCACTTCCAGCCTCTCGGCTCTCATCTTCACCTGCCGAAGGGATTCTTCGCCCGTGACGTAGAGGATTACGGTATCGCCAAGGTGCCGGCCGAGCACGGTCATCAACGTGCTCTTGCCAATTCCGGGGTCTCCTGCAAGCAGTATGAGCGAGCCGCGTACGATGCCGCCACCGAGCACGCGATCGAACTCCGAAATCCCCGTCCGAAGACGCACTTCTGCGTCAAGCGAAACCTCGGCGAGCCGCTTAGGGTGCTCATCGCCGACCGCGGACAGCGTTGGACCCACAGGAGTTCGCACTGCGGTCCGCTGGAATTCTTCAACGAGGGTATTCCAGCCACCGCACCCGTTACACTGACCCATCCACTTGGGCACGGCCGTGCCGCAAACCTGACACACGTACTGGGTCTTCGTTTTGGCCATCCGGATATGCTTGTAGCGGGATCGGGGCGGGACTTGAGTTCGCAAAGAGAATGATACGATAAGGGAGATAGAGGCGGAAATTAACAGTGTGCCTGCGCGAGAATACGAATACCCGCCGTTCTCCCGTAAAGCTATCGCGATGACCGGAACCAAGACGTGCCCCGTTCATTCCGCAAGACTGCAAATCCAATTAGTTTGCGACCCGACGGCGGGAAACTATCTTCAAAATCCGTCGACGGCGTTCGCCAAAAAATTCATGCCTGAACTCATCACTCGCGTGTTGCAGCCTGCGGAGGCGTTGGGCCGGTTCGTACTGCTGATGGCCAAGGCCTTCGGGTCCATCGGGGAGTTCCGACTGTATTGGAAGAACATCGTCGATCAGATGGTTAAGATCGGCATCGATTCGATCCCGATCGTTGCGCTGGCAGCGCTGTTTTCCGGGGCGGTGACCACGGTGCAGACGGCCTACCAGTTGGTGTCGCCGTTTATCCCAAAAAGCGTGATCGGAGCGGTCGTCGTTCCTTCCGTGATCCTTGAGCTGGGGGCGGTTGTTACCGGGTTTCTCCTTGCCGGAAGGGTCGGTGCCCGGATTGCTGCCGAATTAGGTACGATGAGGGTGACAGAGCAGATTGATGCTCTCGAAGCGATGGGACTCAACTCAATCGGATATCTCATCGTGCCGCGCGTGGTCGCAGGTGTGCTGATGTTTCCCGTCCTCTACGCGACAGCTTGCTTCGTGGGGGTGGCCGGCGGCGCCTTCGTGGGCTCGCTTACAGGTGCCGTTCCGATTGGCGAATTCATCGACGGCGCTCGCGAGTTCTTCAAGCCTTTCGACCCCATCTTCGGACTCATCAAGTCGTTTGTCTTTGGATTCGCAATCACCGCCATCTCGTGCTACAAAGGATACTTCACCGAGGGCGGTGCGGAAGGAGTTGGCCGCGCTACAACCCAGGCTGCGGTTACGAGCTGTGTGTACATACTGATCGCCGATCTTGTCCTCGCTGCCGCTCTTCTCTAGTGACTTATGATTGATGTTCGCAATATCGACAAGAGTTTCGGCGGCAAGCCGGTCTTGAAGAATGTCTCTCTCCAGGTCCATGAAAGCGAAACACTCGCCATCATCGGACGCAGTGGATCCGGTAAGAGCGTACTGATGAAGCACCTGATTGGATTACTGCGACCAGATTCAGGACACGTCCTTATTGACGGCACTGACATCAATAAGATTGACTATGACGAGCTGCAGGAAGTGCGGCGGCAGTTCGGCGTTCTGTTCCAGGGTGGTGCACTGTTTGACTCGCTGGACTCGTTCGAGAACGTGGCATTCCCGCTACGCACCTTCACCAGCATGACGGACGACGCGATCAAGAAGGAGGTTGAGGAATGCCTGATGATGGTTAACCTCCCGGATGTCGGTTCCAAGTATCCAGCCGAGCTATCAGGTGGTATGCGCAAGCGCGTCGCGCTCGCGCGTGCCGTCTCCCTTCGACCTCGCTACATTTTGTATGACGAGCCAACAAGCGGACTCGACCCGGAAACATCGAACACGATCAACGAACTGATCACCGCTCTCGCCGAGCAACTCAGCGTAACGAGTATCGTAGTGACGCACGACATGCACTCGGTGCTAGACGTCGCTGACCGGGCGGCGCTCGTGCATGGCGGCACCATTCACTGGTCCGGCACGATTCAGGATCTGCACCTTTGCGAGGATCGCGTGGTCTGCAATTTTGTGCGAGCGAGTGAATACCAGATCGGCATGTCCCTCAGTGAATCACAACAATAGAAACGAGTCCCTAAGAATGAATCGGTGCTTGCATAGTGAGATTTGCTAATGAACTGAAGGTTGGGCTTGCGATCGTGGTTACCGTAGCGATCTTCGTCTTCGGTATACGCTACCTGAAGGACATACCGCTTTTCAGCGGAACCAGTGGCTATTATGCGG
Source organism: Rhodothermia bacterium (assembly GCA_018679295.1). Lineage (GTDB taxonomy): Bacteria > Bacteroidota > Rhodothermia > Rhodothermales > JABDKH01 > JAHHLP01. Next base: position 3,781 of record JAHHLP010000014.1, on the reverse strand, counting down.
TCGTCGATGACGCTGGCGGGCTGATTGCCGGGAATCCCGTTCGGGTGAGCGGTGTGAAGGTAGGCTCAGTCACCGACGTTGTGTACGAACAGGAGATAGACAGCATTCGAGTTCGTTTCAAGGTCGATCAAAGCATCAAGGTGCCCTTCGGTACCACAGCGGAGGTCGCCGGTATCGACGCGCTTGGGGGTGTGCGCATCGATCTGAGTCTCGGGCACCGTGGCAACCCTGCGATCCCTCCCGGAGGTCGCGTCGATAACGCGCCCGACGGAGCAGACATTCTGGCCGAGGTCTCTCGAAGAGCGCCGGAACTGGCAAACAAGGCGGACAGCGTTCTTACCAATTTGGACGCGACACTCAGCGCTACGTCCGAGCTGCTTGGCAATCCGTCGTCGGATCTCCGACGAACCATCGGCGCGTTGCGGGGCACAGCCTCCGCACTTGAGACGACGATCCGCGAGGAGTCAGCTCATCTCGGTGGCATCCTCGAGAACCTCGAGAGCATCAGCGGTTCATTTAAGCATGCGATGGACGAACAGGGTGACTCGCTCTCATACGCAGTGGCGGATATGCGCAGCTCGATGCAGTCGCTCGACGAGCTCATGCAGTCGCTTAAGACGACCACGGCCCGGCTCGATGCGGTTGCGGCGAAGATCGAAGCGGGCGACGGCACACTTGGCAAACTGATCAACGACGACGGCCTCTACGTTCATCTGGACTCGGCCGTTGTAAGCCTTAACCAGGTGCTTGTCGACTTCAAGAAACACCCACGCAGATACCTCCGTGAACTAAAGATCGTCGACATCCTATAGGCCATGCCGAACTACAAGGAAGCGCTGGATCTCTTTCACGAGTGGACGAAGACAGAGAGTCTTCGGCGCCATGCGTATGCAGTGGAAGCTGCCATGGCGGAATACGCAGGCCACTTTGGAGAGAACGAAGAGCTTTGGCGGATCACAGGGCTGCTCCACGATATGGATTACGAAAAGCATCCGACGGCAGATGAGCACCCCTTTGTCGGCGTCGAGGTGTTGCGATCGAAAGGCTATCCCGAAGAGGTTATCGAGGCGATACTAGGCCACGCGCAGTATAGCGGCGTGCCGCGCACCTCACTGCTGGCGAAGACGCTTTTTGCGGTCGACGAACTTGCTGGATTCATTACGGCAGTTGGCTACGTGCGACCCACCGGACTCGACGGACTGAAGCCCAAGTCCGTCAAGAAGAAACTCAAGGACAAAGCGTTCGCAGCCGCAGTGAGTCGCGATGACGTCTATCAGGGTGCCCACGAGTTAGGAGTCGATTTCGACGAACACCTGACACGCGTGATATCCGGCATGCAGAAAGACGCAGAGCGGTTGGGATTCCGTCGCGCGGATGACTGATAGTATCGACAGAGACAACAGCGACAAGCCGTCGGTAGCGGACGAAGCGCATGAAGTCCGCGCGGACAACGACGGGCCCGGCACACAAAACACTGAGCAGCCCGAGGCGGCGTCCGACGACCGGGTGAAGACCACGAACACTCGCGTGGACGTCTCTCCGACCGATGACGCAGGTGATGGGGGGACAGAAAAGAGCGTCCAGGGTGGATCCACCGATGTAGTCGTTACCAGACAGGCGCATACGCTACCCGAAGCGAAAGAGATTACGAAGGCTCGAGTCCGTGACCTTCGAGGTCTCATTACTCGCTATGGTCGCAAACACCTTCCGCCGCGCGCTCCCGCACCGAAGCCTTCACCTGCACCGCCGAGGCCCGAGGGTGCTCACGCTCGACTGCTTCCCCTACTGCGGCTGTTTCCCATTCTGCTGGGAATCGGCTTCGGGGTCTCCTTTGTATGGGATTTCCCCGACGCAGCCATCCGGGTGCTGGGTCTCGAGCTCGAACTGGCCGGCATGCTGCGGATCGTCTCCGTGTCGGGCCTGATTGGCTTTCTGACGAATTGGCTCGCGATTACGATGCTGTTCAACCCGCGAAATCGTCGACCAATTTTTGGGCAAGGGCTGATTCCGTCCCAGCGGCAGCGCGTCATTTATCGGCTGGCGAAGGCGGTCTCCGAAGAGCTCATCAATGAGCAGATCATCAAGCAGAAGATCGAAGAGTCGCAGGTGATACCACGTTACAGGGAGCTGGCCCTTTCGGTCACCCGCGGTGTCATCGAGGATCCGGATTTCAGGACCGACCTGAAGCTGCTCACTACACAGTACCTCGACGAGGTCGTGGCGTCTGAAGACGTTCGCAAGCGTATCGTGGAGTTCACGATTGACAAGATCGAGCAGGAAATCGGCCAGGGACTAAGCGGCCTCGCCCTCAAGGTATATCGCTTCCTCAACGAAGATGAGTTCCAGCGGCGCCTGGACCAAAGCATCCGCGAACTGCCAGCCTCCCTCGATGCGGTTCTCGATGATATGGATGATCTCCTCGACCGACTGCCGGAGAAGATCGAGGCGCGATCGGAAGAGATTGAGGAATGGGCGACGCGCATCATCCTCGGATTTGTCGAAAACCTCGACGTCTACAGCATGATCGTCGAGAACATGTCGAACTACGACGAGCAGCAGCTCGAAAATCTCATAAAAGGGTCGACCAACGAACAGCTGAACTACATCAAGTACCTCGGAGGGGTGCTTGGATGCATTGGTGGGCTCGTGATATGGCACCCGGTCTACGCGCTTACGGCATTTGCCTTGACCGGAGGCGTGCTGGTCCTCATCGACCAGACGATTTATAAGTTCCGGAAAGGCGCGGGCTGAATTGTCAGCCGTCATACCCGCGAACGCGGGTACCCAATCAGCGCAATAGGTATCCGCAACCTCGCATGGGCCCCGGATCGAGTCCGGGGTGACGTTCGAATCGTCATGCCCTTCGAATCGTCATGCCCTTTCCACAGTCATACCCGCGAACGCGGGTACCCATTTTTCCTTTCGTGCTCGCGAACGAGGATCCAGATTGCGGAACGTAGCTACACCGCCACCGGAAGCGCCGCCTTCTTCACGGATCGTGCCACCGGCGTCGCCGGCACCTGAATGGCCGTCTTCGGCTCGTCCTCGCCGAAGTTCATCAGCACCTCCAGCACCCCGGCCTCCGTGCCCTCCTCCATGATGCGCTGACGCAGAACGCTAGCGTTCCGAAACCCCTTGAAATATCCGCCATACATCCGGCGCATCTCCAGAACGCCCTTGTGCTCCCCGAGCCACTCGCACTTCAGCTTCAGGTGCTCTGCAACGACTGAGACACGCTCGTCCCACGATGGTGGCGGCGGGAGTTCTCCCGTTTCCATGTACACGCGAGCGTCGCGGAATATCCAGGGGTTGCCAATCGCTCCCCGTCCGACCATAACGGCATCGACACCGGTCTCATCGAACATGTCCCTGATGCGCTCCGGGCTCGTGGCATCGCCGTTGCCGATGAGCGGAATCGTCAGCCCGGACTCCTCTCGAATTCGCCGGAACCATGACCATCGGGCTTCACCCTTGTACATCTGCGATCGCGTCCTGGCGTGAACGGCCAGAGCCTCAACGCCAATATCCTCGAGCATCCGTGCCACTTCGACAATTCGGATGGAGTTGTCGTCCCAACCAAGACGAGTCTTGACCGTGACGGGGCGGGACGACTCCTCCAGCACCGCCTCAGTTATCTGGCGCATCTTGGGCAGATTGCGCAGTATCCCCGCACCTCCATCCTTGCAGACTACCTTCTTGACGGGGCAACCAAAATTAATGTCGATGAGATCGGGCTCGGACCGATCCACGATGCGCGCCGCCTCACGCACCTGGCCCACGT
>JAHHLP010000111.1 GCA_018679295.1 Rhodothermia bacterium | reverse complement strand
CTCCAAAACTGCCCCCTAGTTGGAGACTGGTACTCATAGGGTCGATGCTCGCCAGGCCCGAGTACTTGCGGGCGGGTGCAAGTCGGTGGGTGAGGTCGACCACACCGGACAGTCCGCTGCCATGTGCGGCGCTAAATCCGGCCTTTCTAACGGTCACTTGACCAATAGCATCCGGACTGAACGGTCCGAAGTAGCCTGCATTCGCAATCGGAAGGAAGACCGGCATTCCGTCGAGTCGCACCTGATGTTCCCCGGTGTCGCCTCCCTGCACATGAACATCGGATAGGCCGCTTCCGACGTGTACACCGGAGACGGTACCAAGATTTTCGAGGACGTCACGAGTCCCTGCCTGGGCAAGCAGGTCTGCGCCGGCCACTGGCACGGCCGTTCCAAGCCTGGTCATCGGGAGACGATGTTCGAACCCCTCGATAACGATTGGCGCCGAGGTCACAATTCGCGGGACGAGGCCGACTTCGATAGCGGTTCGTTGATCTGGCTGGACGGTTACCTCATATGCCGTCTCATGGTATGCCACATGGGTTACGTGCAGACTATGGTTGCCGACAGTCACGCCAGCGATCGCGAACCGGCCGTCCGAATTGGTCGAGGCGCCCACGTCGTCGTTTGCAAGAAAGACGTTTGCGTCTGACAAAGGCGCCAGCGTTTCCGTATCCACGATGCGTCCCACGAGAGTCCCGACTCGCGCCGGCGCTTCGCTCGGCTTTGTGATCACGTACGTCCCGGACGAGAGGCGAATGAAGTCCAGCCCTGTTCCCCGCAGGATACACTTGATCAGGTTGTCGGGTGACAGGTCCACCGCTTTGCAGAAAGTGATCGGACCGGTCACCATTTCGCTTTCAAACGCGATCGAAATCTGGGTCTCTTCCAGGAGGCGGAGCAACGCGTCGGAAAGCGGCACTCCGACAAAAGCTCCCGTGTAAGTTGGGAGAGTGCCCGCCGCATCCTGCGCTGGGACGACGCGAGGAAACAGAGAGAGGAACAAGCATAGAACCGGGAGCAGCATCGGCCCGGTAAGGTGCCGCTTCGAACGACTACGCCCTGAAACGATTCGGAATCTCCTCACATCTGTTTGCCTATTACGGGTCCCTGCGACCCTTTCCCGACTACCGCGCCTCGGAGAACAACTCGAACCCGCCTGCGATTCGCCTATAACGAATTCCTGCCATGCCTGCTACGTCGCGAACGGCGCCTTCTGCTCCGCCCGGATTGCGCAAGGCAAGGTTCCACCTGCGACCATCGACGATCCCGGCGTCCAGTCGAACGTCGATATCATAGCGCCGTCGAATTTCGGCGATGATCGACTGAAGCGACTCATCCCTGAAAACGAGTTCGCCGCGTCTCCACGCCAGAGCGTCGGTCAATGTACTTGATGTACTGTCGAGGACGATTCCCGCTCCCGACATGAGGATTCGTCGCAGTTCGCCAGGCGACATCAGGACGGCTCGATCCGGGTCGTCCGCAGCATTGAGGGTCACGCTTCCTGATTCCAGCGCGACCACCGTTCCCCGTTCAGACTCGACTTCTCTGGCTCGGACATTGAACTCTGTACCGAGCACCCGCACCTCGGCGTTAAAGGTGCGGACGACAAACGTGGGTCCGTGTGTCACGCGAAAGAACGCTTCACCATCGAGCCGAACTGATCGAACTGATAGGCCATCGAGTCCCCGATGATACGACAACTTGGAATCGCTGTTGAGTTCGACGATGCTGCCGTCTGGCATATCGTGCGTCAAGGTCTGGCCTGGTGCCGTTAAGATTACTGCGGGCTGGATGTACCACCACAGCCCGATCATGAAGACGACGGAGGCTGCGACCAGTACGCCCGCCCATACGCTGGCCATTCGTTTCGAACCCGTTGACACGCGCCCGTTGACGGCCGACCGGTCGAGTCGGACTTTCAGCGGCGGCTGCTTCGGCGGTTGTCGCGGCGCTCGACGGTCTATCGTGTGCTCAATGTTTTGCTTGAGGCGCGCAACAGCTGTCTCGTCGATGACGTCCTGAGTGTCGGCCGGATCCACCGCACCGACCGACTCCCACACTTCGCGTAGACGAGCCGCTTCTTCGGCGTCCACGTCTCGCAGCACACGGTCAATTTCGTTCCTGAGGTTGTTCACGGTTTCCGTGACGAATCACGCGTCTAGTTTTTCCATTCTTGCCCGCAGTTCGCGAAGAGCAAGGAGAATGTGCGTATCTACTGTCCGCTCTGACACGCCCATAATGTTTCCGATCTCTCGATGTGACAGTCCGTGGTATCGGCTCAGCATGAAGGCCTCGGCTCGCCGGGCCGGCATCTCGCCGATCCAGACCTTAAGTCTCTTGGCCAAGCCTGCGGCCTCCATCACGTCGTCCGGTGCGGCCGCAGAGTCTGTCGCTTCGGTATCGTCGACCGACGATTCGCGGTCGAACCATTTGTCGCGCCTCTTCATATTCAGCGCCCGGTTTCGGACCATCGTATAGAGCATGGCCTGGATCGAGGTCTTGATCGACAGCGTTTGCCTGCGTTCCCACAGCGTCACGAACACGTCCTGCAGAAGGTCATAAGCCGTCGCATCGTCCCTCGTAAATCGCCGAGCGTACCGCAGGAGCGGCTCATGGAGCGAATCAAAGAGCTGAGAAAACACCTCACGATCTGACGACTGAAGTCGCTGTGTCAGTTCCTCAGGCGGAATTTGCAGGTCTTGCACGATAGTTATTGCCCCGTGGTGCATCTGCGCGGCTACGCAGCCAAGCCAAGAGTACGACACTCCGCAACCGGCGTATGCGTAACGGACGGGACTGCAGGCGAGGAAGTCAAGGGGTGTTGCCTCAGGGGCTACGTAGGGCCTTTTGGGCCCGCCTGCCCGTATTTTTGGCGGTAAGACAGCGTGTCGGTTCACCGCCCATCGGGGCCTCAGATTGAAACCTGAACAAACTGCCGAGCCGGCCGCGTGTACTTAATGTGGATGTCCGATCTCACTAGGCGGCACGTCGCAGTCATGCTGCGAGAAGG
>JAHHLP010000070.1 GCA_018679295.1 Rhodothermia bacterium | reverse complement strand
CGTGATAAGATCAAATCCGACGTACGATATGTAGATCAGCCCCATCGTGGGGAGCAGGGGCCCAAGACCCATCGGTGCAAACGGCTCGAGATTAGCCGGCTCGACATGGAAAACGCCGAGCAATCCGACTCCGACAAGCACAACCAACTCGACGATGTTCATCACCGTGATCGCCTTGAGCGCCTCTGCCTGCCCCCGAAAATTGGAGGCCGTAAAAACCACCGTCGTGGCCAAGACGATCAAGACGATACTCGCATTCGGAAGAAAGTAGTTTTGCACCGTGAGTGCGAATATCACGACGTAGAGTGAACTCGCCAGGGTATTCCCGATCCAGAAGAACCAGCCCGCCAGAAACGCTACCGGATCGGGCAGCGTCCGGCTCACAAAAGAGTAGCCGCCCCCTGCGATGGGAATCGCGGCTCCAAGCTCGCTGTAGCTGAGGGCCGTGAACAGCGTAAGCAGCCCCATGAAGAGGTATGCCAGGATTCCAAGCGGTCCGATATCTCCCGCGACGACGCTAGGTAATGCAAACACGCCCGGCCCCATCATGGCACCGATGCCGATCATCACGGCCATGAACAGGCCGATGTTGCGCTTGAATTCTACCTGCTCCGCCATGCCCGAAGAATAGGTAGCGACGGGCGATCACTCAACAGGAATCGGAATGGACACGACCGAAAGTCTGCGGGAAGATACCCGCATCCGCGGGCATGACGATCGGGCTGGGCGGGCACGACGTTTTGAGCCGTCATCCCGGGCGGAGACCCTTCCGTTGTCATCCCAGCCGAGCCTGCCCCTGCGAAAGCAGGGGACCCGGGACCCGTGCGACGGTGAGGTAATCTGTGGGTGCCCGCATGCGCGGGCATGACGACTTGGACGTCATCCCGGGCGGAGACCCTTCCGTAGTCATCCCGGGCGGGGACCCGGGACCCATGGGACGGTGAGGCAACCTGTGGGTGCCCCCATGCGCGGGCATGACGACCTGGACGTCATCCCGGACTTGACCCCAGAACCCCGGGGCGCCGCGCACAGCGAGTCCAAGCGAACCGCCAACCGGCGCCTACGTTAAACCTGGCGAGCGTGCAATCCTCCCGAACCCTTCATTATCATACGTCTGCCATGATTGCAACGCCGCTGTACCAGGGGATGTCGTTCCTCAGCGGTGGCGTGGTGTTTCGCCTACTGCGTGGTGGTTCACTGCCGTAGAGCCAACATGAAGACTATCTCAACGCAGCTCTCCTACTTTCTCAAGGACGTCGCGCTCCGGCGCAACGTCAAACTGCTGCTGCGGTATGTGCTCATTCTCGTCGTTGTAATCGCAATATTCAGCGTCGTCTTCCACTTCATTATGTGGGAGGTCGAAGGTAAACAACACTCGTGGATCACGGGCCTATACTGGACGCTCACCGTCATGAGCACGCTCGGGTTTGGCGATATCACCTTCGAGAGCGACATCGGGCGGCTCTTCAGCGTTATCGTGCTGATGACGGGCATCGTGATGCTCCTCATCGTGCTGCCGTTCGCGTTCATCAGGTTCTTCTACGCGCCATGGCTGGAGGCACAGATCCACAACCGCGCCCCGAGGGAGCTCCCGGCGTCGACCAGCGGACACGTGATTTTCACGGCACGTGACTCGGTGACCGACGGACTCATCTCGCGCCTTGAACGCAGCCGAATCCCGTACGTCATCCTCGAACCCGATTCGGGCGAGGCATCGGATATGGTAGCCGAAGGCCTTCGGGTAGCCGTCGGCGAGATCGACAGTCAGGAGACATACCAAAAGGTTCGCGTCGATCAGGCAAGACTCGTCGTGGCGAATGTCGACGACATGGTCAACACCAACATCACGCTGACGGTGCGGGAGCAGGCCGCCGATGTGCCGATTGCTGCGGTCGCCCGTGAAGAGGATGCCATCGACGTGATGGAGCTGAGCGGCGCCACCCACGTGCTCCCCCTCAAACGCTGGTTGGGTGAGCAGCTTGCAAATCGGATCAACGCCGAATCGGCCGGCCTCTATCCGATCGGGGAATTTGAGGACGTACAGTTCGCGGAGCTTCCCGTGCACAACATTCCGTTTGTCGGCAAGACCATCCGTGAGACGCGCCTGCGCGAGACGACCGGTATCAGCATCGTCGGGGTCTGGGAGCGTGGAAAAATGCAGCCGGCGCGGCCCGACCGCGTAATCCGAAACAGTGACGTACTCGTACTCATGGGAAGGGCCGAGCAGCTCGAGGAACTCAACGATATGCTCGTCATCTACGACTACAACCCGAATCCGGTGTTGTTGATTGGAGGTGGGGCGGTCGGTGAGGCAGCCGCGCGCGCCCTGCGACGGCGCGGTGTTGACGTCCACCTGGTCGAGAAGGATCCGAGACGCTGCCGGCATCTCTCGAAGGTCTGCAACGGCGTGTTCAACGGCGACGCGTCGGACTACGATTTGCTGCAGGAGGCAGGAATCGACAGGGCGCCCTCAGTCGTTCTCACGACGAACAGTGACGCGATCAACGTCTTCCTGACTTCGTACTGCCGCAGGCTAAATCCGGAGCTGCGCGTCGTGACACGAATCAACACCGAGCGAAATCTGGACGCGATCTACCGCGCTGGAGCAGACTTCGTCCTCAGCTACTCGACACTCGCCGTCGATGTGATCATGTCCATCCTAAACAACAAGCAGCTGCTGGTGCTCGGCGAAGGCGTGGACCTGTTTTCGCACGACGTTCCGGCGGCACTCTACGGCAAAACCCTCGCTCAGAGCGGCATTGGAGCACGAACAGGGCTCAGTGTCGTAGCCGTCAAGGTAAACGGTTCGCTGAAAACGCGGCTGCCGCCGGATCTTGTGCTGGATCGGGATCATGGCCTCGTCATGATCGGCTCTGGCGAGCAGGAAGAGGCGTTTCTGGAGGTGTTTGGCTAGGTAGCAGCCCTGCGCTATCTCGCCTCTACTCAAGATTCAACTGGGAGACCGCGGCCGGCTGCAGCAGCGGTACATGAACAAGTCGGTATCCAGAGGGGAGTCCGACCGCCTATCCAGCCGCCGCCTTTGGTTCCGAAAACGTCTTGTGGGCTCGCTTGATTGCATCGCCGGGGCCAACGAAGACGATATGATCGCCGGAGCGAATCTCCGTATTCCCTCGTGGGACCACGAACGTGTGCTTCCGTATCACCGCAGCGATCACGCACTGATCCGGAATATCGATTTCTCTGATCTCGCGGCCGATGACCCGCGCATGTTCTGGCACCGTCATCTCGATCAGGCTGGCGACGCCCGACTCGATCTCGAACAGGTCGGCCACGCCGGGCCGGTCCAGATAGTTCTCCACCATCGCGGCGGTTGCGTATGGGGCGCTGATGCACACAATACCGCTCTCCTCAAGGAGCTCGGCATAGTCCGGATCGCGCGCGATGGCCACCACCCGTTCGATGCCCAGGCGCTTGGCCTGCAGGGCCATAATCGTGTTGCGCTCGTCGTTGTTCGTCGCGGCGATGGCCACATCCATCTTTCGGGGATCCACTTGGTCAAGGATCTCGAGTTTGGTTCCGTCGCCGTGAAAGATGGGAACATTATAGCGCCTCTCGAGCTCCTTGCAGCGCTCTTCGTCGCGCTCGACGAATGTGATCCGGTATTCTGCAGAACGGAAGATCATTCGGAACTCGTCCTGCTTGAGAAGCCTGTCGGCGATGTTCATTCCCTGATTGCCGCCGCCAATGATCAATACCTGCATGTGAGGCCTCCTGAGGGCTCGTATTCGAAGAAGAACGCGTCCCACTACGACCGGGAATCGCTGCAGCTGCTTGCGGTTCGCCGGAAGTACGAAATACAGAACGCCGCCGGTGATCGTCAAACCCGCACCGAGAACGAGACTCTCCGTCTCCAGCATGGGTACGAAAAACCAGCATGAGATGATACCCAGCAATGGAATCACCGGGTACAACATGATTTTGAACGGCCGCCGCAGATTTGGCATGTGCCGGTGCAGCGCGATCACCGCGTAGTTCACAATACCGATGGCCACCAAATACCCAAAACTGCTCGCCGACGCAAGCACGTGCACGATGCCACTGGCGCCGAATACAGTGACGAGGCCGGCACAGATGAATAATGAGATATGTGGCGTCTTATATCGTGTGTGAAGCCGCGAGAAAAACTCAGGGAAATGGCCGTCTCGTCCCAGCGCGTACAGCACGCGTGAGCTGGCGCCCAGCGTGACGCTGAAGGCCGAAAGGCTGGCCATGATGGTCGCTACGATACCCGCCGTGCGCCCCCATTGGCCGAACATCAAATCCGCCACATAAATGAACGGCGTACTCGTTTCAGCTAACTCGGTGTAGTTGACCACGCCCATCATCACGTACAGCACCAGCACATAGATGGCAATGCCCACGCCCAGCGTGATCAGGATTGCACGGGGTATGGTTCTGGCCGGATCGATGATCTCTTCCGCGGCCACGGTGATGAGATCGAAGCCCACGTACGAGATGTAGATCAATCCCATGGTGGGGATGAGGGGCCCGTACCCCATCGGTGCGAAGGGGGTGAGGTTGGCCGGCTCCACCTGGGCGGCGCCCAGAAGACCCACCCCCACCAATACCCCCAGTTCGACCAGGTTCATCGCGGTGATCACTTTGAGCGCCTCGACCTGCCCCCGCAGGTTGGTCACCGTGAAGAAGGCCGTCGTGACCAGCGCGATGAGCAAGACGCTGCCACTCGGCCAGAAGTAGTGCTGGACCGTGAGCGCAAAAATGACGACGTAGAGCGAGCAGGCGAGGGTGTTGCCGATCCAGAAGAACCAGCCTGCGAGAAAGGCCACGGGCCTGGGTAGCGTGCGACTCACGAAGGAGTACCCGCCTCCAGCCACGGGGATGGCGGCCCCCAGCTCGCTGTAGTTGAGCGCCGTGAAGAGGGTGAGTACGCCCATCGCCAGGTAGGCCAGAAT
>JAHHLP010000023.1 GCA_018679295.1 Rhodothermia bacterium | reverse complement strand
TTGCTGACGAAAACGTGAGTGCCCGTAGTGCGAACTACAACTTCATCGCTGCTCGGCTCCGTGTTATCGACGATCGCACATCCGAGGAACGCCACAATTGCTATCGCCACCAGGACGCCCGGCGCAGTCCCGCGACGTGCTTGGGAAAATCTCTGAAACATCTGCTCTCTTGATCGTGACTATCTCGGTTGTGTACCGTTCGAAAGGCCGCAGGATTCAAGGCCTAATAGGTAATAAATCGTTCATGGCAGATAAGTGTCGGGCATTCACAGGCGGGCTGCCGTAGGTCCGGTCACGTCGCACGCCCTGGCTGACTTACGGGTTCGTCCCGACAGTCATTTCTGTATGCTCCTCGCAGCACGTCTGAGGGATTCCTCTCAAACAGGCAGCTGCAACGGAAGATGAAAAAGATGGCGGGGCTTTCGGCAGCCGGTTACATCCGTCTGATGCGATTGAGACGGGCCGCCCAACTACTCAAGCGTCGCGCCGGAAATGTCACCGAAGTTGCCTACGCCGTGGGCTTCAGAGACGTCGCGCACTTCTCGAAGATATTCAAACAGACATTCGGAACGCTGCCATCCGAAGTCTCATCGGATACGGATCCTGGCATCAAGACGGCTTGAACCGACCAACCTTTCTACCCGGGTTTTGTGATGAGCCTGATTGAAAACAGCCGTTACCACAGTTCGCTCATCGGCCGTCGCATCACCAGCTCACCCTCCATCAGCGATCGATCGAAGTTGATAAACCCGTTTACGAGGTAGATCTCGGGCGGTGAGCAATTGTAGATCAGTTTGAACTCGCGATCTTCCTTTCGATGGTCGGCAGTTATGATGAGAGCGACGAGACCGTTGTCAGCCGAGCCCTGGAAGATGTCAACCGGTTGGCCATCACTTCCGATTGTCTCGGGAATGAAGCCGTAATCGATTGGATAGACAATGGAAGGGTGATCGGGGTGTGTGGAGCCCGCGGGCCGGTCGATCTCCACGCTGCGCTCTGCAATCAGGTTTTCCCAGCGTTCCCATGGGAAGCGGTCGGCCGAGACCACTCGGAGCCGCTGCAGCTGCCGCGCCATGTTAGTCCTTCTTTGGCGTGACGACCCTGATGTGCAGGTCCTCGAGCTGGTGCGCGTCGACCGCGTCGGGCGAATCGACCATCAGCTCCTGCGCACGCTGCGTCTTCGGAAACGCTATGACGTCCCGGAGCGACTGAGCGCCGGCGAGCAGCATTATCAGCCGGTCGTACCCAATCGCGATGCCTCCGTGCGGTGGTGCGCCAAATCGGAAGGCGTCTAGCAGGAATCCAAATCGATGTTGGGCCTCTTCCTCGTCGATGTTCAGGAGCTTGAACATCTTCCGCTGAATTTCCGACTGATGAATTCGTATGGATCCACCGCCCAGCTCGTTGCCGTTCAGCACAAGATCGTATGCACGCGCGCGGGTGTTGGCCGGATCGTCGAGCATCTTGTCGAGATCCTCCGGATGAGGAGACGTAAAAGGATGGTGCATCGCTGCATACCGCTTTGCCTCAGGATCCCATTCCACGAGCGGAAACTCTGTTACCCACAGGAAATTCCACGGTCCGTCCGTGTCCCTGCCTATCAGATTCAACTCGTTGGCAAGGTAAAGCCGCAAGGCTCCCATCTGTTCGTAGACTTTCGGCGCATCGCCGGCGAGAACCAGCACAAGGTCGCCAGTCTTTGCGCCGGCCTTTTCAACGGCCCGATCCACGAACTCTGACGGGAGCACTTCCGCCTTGACGGACGAGGTGGTGCCGCCCCCATCGGAAGGTCGCTTGAAGTACACCAGTCCGCCGGCACCGATTCGCTTCCGAACCACGTCCTTGTCGAGGCGGTCCATCGCTCCCCGTCCGCGGTCACCTTCACCGGGCACCACGATGGCAACGATCTTCCCGCCACGCTCGAGGATGCCGTCGAAGACGCGGAACCCAGAGCCCTCGAAAGCGGCACCGACATCGACAATCTCCATTCCGAATCGCGTGTCCGGCTTGTCCGAGCCGTAACGACTCAAAGCCTCCGCGTACGACAGCCGGGGGAAGGGAACTGGCACATCGACGTCGAACACTTCTTTCCAGACCTCTTGCATCAGCCCTTCGATGAGCGAGTAGACCTGCTCCTCCGTGGCAAAAGCCATCTCCACGTCAATCTGCGTGAACTCAGGTTGGCGGTCGGCTCGCAGGTCCTCGTCTCGGAAACACTTGACGATTTGGAAATAACGATCGAGGCCCGCGACCATCAGTATCTGCTTATAGGTCTGCGGCGATTGCGGAAGGGCGAAGAACTTGCCCGGGTGCAGGCGGCTCGGCACCAGGTAGTCTCGCGCGCCCTCTGGCGTGGACTTCATCAGCACAGGCGTCTCGACTTCAACGAACTGCTGCCGGTCGAAGTAGTGGCGCGTGATCTGGTACACCTTATGCCGAAGGAGTATGTTTCTTTGCAGCTCCGGTCGTCGCAGGTCGAGATAGCGATAGCGCAACCGCAAATCCTCTCCGGCAACCTGACGCTTCTCTTCATGCGCGGATACCGGAAATGGCAGGGGCTCGGTCTTGCTCAGAAGCTGGACGTCGGTCACGCGAACCTCGACTTCTCCGGTGGGCAGCTTCGGATTGATCGTCTCGTCGGACCGGCTGGTTACGGTGCCGCGAACGGAAACGACGTATTCGCTGCGCAAGCCATTCGCCACTTCGTACGCATCATGGTTGTCTTGTGGAGAGAAGACAACCTGTGTGAGTCCGTACCGATCGCGAAGGTCGATGAAGATCACGCCGCCCAGATCGCGTCGCGTGTCGACCCACCCTTTCAGGATGACCTGTTGTCCGATTTGTTCGGATCGGAGTTCGCCACACGTGTGGGTTCGTGGGCTGTGGGCGTCCACTTCGTTTTCCGGTCGCACTTGGTTGGTTTCCATCTGACTGCATACCGCCCGTTTCGTGGCGGGCGATTGGGGCATACAAAAAAAGGCCTTTCGGCCCGTTAAATTTCGAAAGTAAATATACTGTTCGGCCTATTTGACCGCGTTATCGTCGTTGAAAATTCGATTTCAGCCGGTCGATTATCGCAAATGTGTATCTTTTGCGCGCCGACAGCAATTCCTACCAGCGAACCCCACAACATGAGCACCGACCCGACCAAGTATACGCCCGACGTGGCGGCTGCCTCGGCGAGCGCAGCCATCGCACCGGGCCAGCCGTCGTTCTTTGGACACCCGCGGGGCCTTGCCACGCTTTTTTTCACCGAGATGTGGGAGCGCTTCAGCTACTACGGCATGCGCGCCCTGCTCATTCTGTTCATGACTGACGCAGCCTTTGGCGGGCTTGGGTTCTCTGCGGAAAAAGCCGGTGCCATCTACGGGCTCTACACATTCGGCGTCTACGCACTCGCACTTCCGGGTGGCTGGTTCGCTGATAGGCTCGTCGGTCAGCGCAAGGCTGTGCTGTACGGTGGAATCCTGATCGCCCTCGGCCACTATGCTCTCGCCATTCCGGCGATGTCCACCTTCTATAGCGGACTCGTTCTAATCGTAATCGGTACCGGGCTACTTAAGCCCAACGTCTCTGCCATCGTCGGTGATCTGTATCCAAAGAAGGACGCGTACCGGGACGCGGGCTTCTCGATCTTCTACATGGGCATCAACCTGGGCGCCTTCTTTGGGCCGCTCGTCTGCTCGTGGCTGGGAGAACCGCGCGAAGGTGTCGAATGGGTCAACTGGCACTACGGCTTTGGCGCAGCCGGCATCGGGATGACCTTTGCGCTTGTTCAGTACGTGCTCGGTCAGAAATATCTTAAGGGTGCCGGCGAGCTGAAAGACGACTCGGCAAAGCCGGAGCGCCTGTCGGCGGCTCGGTCAGGCTTGCTGAAGGGGCTGGGCATCGTGGCTGTGATTGTGGCGGTCGTGGTAGGACTCTCGGCTGCCGGAATTCTGCCCATCACATTGGTGGGTTTTGCGCAGTCGACCGGAGTCATCGTGACTGTTCTGGCCGCTGCATATTTCGCGTGGGTGATCGCCTTTGTTTGCCGCGACGATGTAGAGCGGAAACGGGTGGGCCTGTGTGCGCTACTCTTCCTGGGAGCGGCCGTGTTCTGGTCCGGGTTCGAGCAGGCGGGGTCATCCATGAACCTGTTCGCGCGAGACTTCACCGACCGGGTCCTGTTCGGAACCGAGATTACGGCGGGCACGCTGCAGAGCATCAACCCGCTCTTTATCATATTACTGGCCCCGGTAATCGGAACAATCTGGGTCAAGCTCGGCGAGCGCAGCCCTTCGATACCGGTCAAGTTCGCGCTCGGTCTGATCTTGCTTGGCGCCGGCTTCCTGGTCCTGGCGTGGGGCGCAACGTATCTGGACGAAGGCAAGGTCGGAATGCAGTGGCTGGTCGCAACCTATTTCCTTCACACCGTTGGGGAGTTGTGCCTCAGTCCGATTGGCCTGAGCAGCATGACCAAACTTGCCCCCGATCGGCTGGTCGGCCAGATGATGGGAACGTGGTTCATGGGCGCGGCCCTCGGTAACCTCATCGCCGGACTGGTGACTGGATTCATGGGAGACGTAGGAATCTCAAGTCTGTTCACCACAGTAGCCGGATTCGTAATCGGCGCGGGACTGCTGTTCCTGATCTTCTCCAAGATCATGAACCGCTTGGCCGCGGGTATTCGATAAGCACGCTCGAGCCGTGTGTACGTTAAGCTGTTGGGTGGACGGTTGTAGACATGAGTGATTTCGCCGTTCGTGTTCCACTCCGCATCCTCGCGCAAGGCAAAGGACTGTCACTTCCTTCGTATGCCACGGAGCAGAGTTCCGGGCTCGACCTGCGCGCTGCAGTCGCCGAGGAAGATGTCGT
>JAHHLP010000281.1 GCA_018679295.1 Rhodothermia bacterium | reverse complement strand
CTCCGATACATCGGGGCCTGCAACAGTGACGATTGTGGCAATTGGAAAATTCGAAAGTGCGGCAAACACGTCTTCGAGTCCCCCAAGCCGGTAATCGCTCTTGAAGAATAGTAGTCGCAATGGGTTGTGCAGAACCGCAGAATCCTTGAACGGGAACTGCGAAAGGTCGACCGCCTTGTTCAGAACATGCAGCCGCGCCGATTCAACCATATATGTTGATGCAACCTGTTGTGCAAGAAAGTCTGAATTCGCTACGACGGCGTCGCACGACCGAAGCGCTGCTTTCTCAAATTGATACAGAATCGATCGAATCCCGGAACGCCTAATTCCATGGTCGCGCCGCGAAGAAAAAGGCACCCTGCTGACGATGTTGCTATAGTCATTGATCATTAGGACAAGAGGAACGTCCCGCTGCAAGCGCGACGTGAACAACCCTAGATGCGGCGCATCGTTGTACCAAACGAGATTGAACGGCGTCTTTGCGTGGTATCGTTTCCAAGTCCTGTCGTACCGATAGTAACGACTCAGTTGCCCTGATGTTGACCGGTCGAAGTTAGATAGAGGCACCTGTATTGTGCCTTTTTGAGGATCGTGAGCGCAGTCTTCAGAGAAATATGTAACATCAAGTCCGCATTCATCTGCGTAGCGGCGTACGTACTTCGCAAAGGTTCCAGGACCGGAATTAACGTGATCCAGCTGCGCCGTAATAAATGCAATCCTCGGTTTCATCTCTCCCCCTGCTTCTTGGCGCCGACGTTCATACGGTGCGACACTAGGCGCGTCATCGTCACCGCTCGAATGCTTTCCTGAAGTCCTCCCACCTGGACTGGCTGACCCGATCATAGTTTGATTCCCCAACACCTTCTAAGAACGATATAGAAACGTCCTTTAGCGCAATCAAACCCTGTGCCAACTCGCCAGGCTTGTATAGTAGTTCAGCTTGATGTTGTAGGCGGCTGCCCACGACACCGATCGAGGGTGCAACGACAGCCTTCTTGAAGCTCATCGCGAGAATTACGGACCCTGAGTTCTCAATCTCCCGAAAAGGAAGTACAACGACATCAGACGCATTGAAGAAGATCTGCAGATCTTCATCATGGATAAATTCGAATCGACAGACTATCCGGTCGTCCATCCTAGCCTGCTTCAGCAGGTCCTCCGCGTAGTCACTGTCGCTCGGGTTGCCAGCGATGAGGAGCCGCCAATCCTCATCCCCAATTTCTACGAAGGTTTCTACTAGATCGCGAACACCTTTGTAGGGATGTATACCACCGACGAAACTTAGAACGAGTCCCGACCCCGAGATCCCCAAGGATCGTCTTGCCTCACCTTTACTGATCTGATTGGTGTAGTAGTCCGCGTAGGACCCCTCGGGAATAATCAAGAACCTCGAAGTAGAAACGTTCAAATAGTCTGCTGCCCGCTGTACTGTCGACTGGTCAAACACGCGAATCCAGTCGCAGCATCGGGCGAAGGTTCGTCGAACCGCTCGTTCAATAAAGCTGTCGGCGATGTCATGTGTACCTAGATTGTGCATCGTCCAGACGAGCCGTCTTCGGAGTACGAAACGGACGAAAAGCACCTCGAGGACGAACACAGGTGCGTTTAGCCAGGTCCACCATCGCCGCCTTCGAAGGAAATACCTGTATATCCAATCAAAATGCACTGTATCCGGCCAATACCGTAGCACCGTCCGAAGTATCGCCAGCCACTTCCCGTCCGCGCCAAACCCGACCTCCATATCCTCGTTCCTCAAGCCCTTCATCATGAGGTACTGATAGGGGTTTTCTCTTCCGCCAACTGGGAGGCAGCGAACTGTTAGGGGCATTGGGAAAGACTTGGTGGACTCAGCAACGGGAGCGACTAGTGGGTATTAAGCAGCTCATGAACCGACCGGCGGGCAATCGACTTCAGGATCGTGACAGCTCAGACCGGATCCATTGGCCTGCGGTCACCTCGATCGACGAAGCCCTGCTCTGCTCAAATAGCTTTCGCGCGCGCCGCGACGAAAGGCTTCTAATCGCTCGGGCAACGTAATGGCGAGACGCCCCACGCAAACCTCGTTCACGGATTGAGCCGATTGCACGAACTATAATACCTCGTCTGGAGGGATCGTTCCTGATTCCAGAGGCAACCTGCTGCTTGGCTGCGTAGAAATCAGGAAATAGTGACTTCAGCTGCTCTTCCGCGTGCAACGACCTTGCCTTGATTAGATGATCTTCTCTCCAGTCCTGAGGAACGAAGAACACTACGGCCTCGCGACACACGCGCCAAAGGCGATGTTTTCCACCCACGACGTCTCGAAGTTCGTGACCCCCTTGTCTGGATGACATGATGTCCAGCATTCTCTGCATCCATGCATCTTCGTGAATCAGTTCCTTCGGCATTTTTGCCGTCCCAAAGGACTCCATTAGCTCGAGGAGTCGCGACTTTCGGACCGCGTAGAACCGCCCGCAGATGTAATCTTGATTTGGCTTAATGAAGAGGCCATCCTTGATGTTCGGAACACTCAGCCTTGTCATGAGACTGCATTGATCCATGCGAGCGGCAAGTGTCCCGGCAACGGCAACAACTTCCTGGTGGTCTTGCAGGTCCTGATGGACGGCAAGGAGTGCATTTTTATCCAACTCGACATCTGCATCAAGAAAGCAGAGTACTTCTGCGCTGGCGGCGGCGACGAGAGCATTCCACGCCGTGGGCTTTCCTTTTCCGTCTACGTCGACGACTCTCACCGCGAAAGAGCACTGTTCGCCGAATGACAGCACTTCATCCTCGGTTCGATCTGTACAACCGTTCGGCCCGACGAGGATTTCGAGGTCAAGGAGTCCGCCAAGTTCTTGGCCCGCAACCGATTCGAGCGTTCTTCGAATCGTCTTCTCCTCATTGTAGGCGGGAATGCATACCGAGATAAGCGACTGCATCTGTCAGTTGCCGGTTATTAGCTTGGGTAGTCTGCGCTTCATACTCTCGATCACGGCGGGACCTGCCGACTCCGATATCCTAGCCTGACGGGTCATCACCCTCCACAGGTAGTCCCGAACTCTCTCATTCCTGTACGGAATCAGCCATTTTAGAACGCTCTGTTCAGACGATTCGGGCGGAATCAACTGGTACAACTCGGCAAAATCACTCGCGGCCATATATCGATTATACGCGTCGCGCTCGGACGAAGACGTCATAGATTCAAAGTGCCTTATCCACCTGCTTGATGCCTCGGAATCGACGCCGCTTACCGGGGCGAAACTAGATCCTGATTCCATTCTGGAGCCGAGCTTTGATGGGGATGTGAGGTTGTCATGAAACGGTACCTCAAGCCACGCGCATGCGGCACGCATCACGCTGTCAGGCTCGGCGACCAAATCTTCAAACAGAATCAGGCGATAGCGATCTTCACCTATTGAATCTCGATTGTCGATTGCAGAGCCAAGCGAAGCAATCGACTCCTCGGCGAGACCCGTTACGAAGTCCCTGTAGTACACACGTTTAACGAATCTTCTTTGGGTTAGGCGGGCCGTCCGAATGTTTCGTCGCTTTACGGAACAGTATCGGGCATACGGGTTCCTGATGATGTGTATGAATCTGGATTTCGGAAGCTCCTTTGCCGTCTCCTGAGCAAAAAATTCAGTCGTAAACGGGTCCTTGAACACCGCGTAGCGGAAGCTGTCCGCGGTCTTGGGAACGGCGCGGCTACTCGACAGAAGAGCAACCATCAGAGAATCCAAGACTGCACGCAAGGTTGGCTGCGAAGGCCCAAGGGTTTTGCGATACGTCTCCAGAAACTTCTCATGGTCGACATCCAGAAAGAAGTCGATGCCCAGTTCCCGCTCCATCCGTTCGCGATATTTGTCGTGCAGCGCCTTGCTCGCAAGGATCGACTGCTGTCCTGCTGCGCGATCCTCTATGAAGCTGCCATGGAAGTACGCCGGTCGGTTCTCGGGTGGGGTCCTGAAGAAACCCGGAAAAACGCGATGCTCCATGGGAAAGACCACCAGATCGGGATGACCATCGAGCAAATTCATCAGGAGCGTTGTTCCGCTCCGCGATGCTCCCGCAATGAAGAGATACTGCCAGTCCGACATACCAACTTCGTTTAATAGGCCTTCACGCGACGACCTCTGAGCTCAATCGCCCCCAACGGGATGCCAAATCTCGTTGCTGCAGGAGATAAGCAAGGCCTTCCAGTTCGTAACCATGTCGAATTGCCCCGACATAGTGCTTATTGACAGAGGTCGAGACATCTTTGTGAAACGAGACATCATAGTCGGGGGGCAGGTAATCAACCCCGCTGTCTGAGATCGTTGCCAGCATACTGATAAACGTCTGGTCCAGAGTGTATGCGTAGAGGTGATCTTCGAAACAACTATGATTGAGCCACTTCTCGATCGTATCCAAGTCGATGTCCTTTGTCCACAGTACCCACAAGCCAGCATTCAACCGCGCCCTGGGCAGAATTCCAAGGCAAGACTCAATTTCCTCCGGGGTCCGGACATACGCGCTGTGTATGTCACGGTTGAAGTAGTTTCCAACCTGGGTTCCGTCCAGAGCTTCGATAAAGAATTCAGGACGACGAAAGAAGAGCACGTCTGAGTCAATGTAGCAGGTGCGGCTTCCGCGCGACCACAACGCAACATCTACCAGCTTTAGCGCCATCACCTGATTTCGCCTGTACTCGAGAATCCTGGGAAAATCACTGAGTTCATCTTCAGCTCTCTGGTCGGCTTCCCTTCGCGTCGCCACAATGCACCCGGGCAGTTGTTCCCGCAGAGTTCGAACCTCAAGCTGGCTCAGCGACCCATCGTCATGGAAGATCCAGTTCTGTGGGCTCCCAAAGGCCAAGTCGGCGGCCTTGGCCGTGCAAGTTGCCATTTCGAGGTCTCTCGAACACACGAGCATGTGCGTCGAGTATGAG
>JAHHLP010000047.1 GCA_018679295.1 Rhodothermia bacterium | reverse complement strand
GCCTACACGGCCGAGTGGGCACCTAACAGCGAGGACCATCCGATCTATACACCGGTGCATCGATACGCAAGAAACATCATCGTCAGTCTCAACCACTGGATGGAAGGGTGGATAGACTGGAATGTAGTCCTCGACAAAAATGGTGGACCCAATCACGCCGGCAATTTCTGCGGTGCGCCGATCATGATCGACACGGATACCGGCCAGATTTACTACACGCCGATTTACGACGTTCTGGCACAGTTCAGCCGCACAATCCGCCCGGGCGACAGGGCGGTGCAGGCCGAAAAGAAACTGGTTGGTCTCGATGATGATGCGCTGCACGCAAGCGCCACGATTAACGACGAGGGTTTATTGAGCGTACAGTTGCTCAACACAACAAAGGAACCCATCCAGTACTCACTGCAAATTGGTGCTCAGTACGCGGCGGTGGAAATTGCGGCAAATTCTGTTCAAACGGTTCGGGTACATATGCCCGATTGAGAGCATTTGCCAAATTTGACAGGTTCAGTGCTCCGAAGGCAGGGTGAGGTGCAGGCATCGACTTGCCGAACTGGAGTCGAGAATCGGTTTCTTCCTCTCATTAGCGACAACCGGTCCGCATGCTCTCCCAACCAATCACAACTGAGCTCGACTCGGTTCGGCAACCTTCGAATGGATACATTCGAGATTGGCCGTAGTGATCTGCGTCCTGTCAAGGGAATTAGAAAGGCGCTATTATCTTCTTCCTATCCCGAAGTAACAGGTCCTGCGCACTGTGGTTCGACATAAAGAAACTCGGTGCTTGAATGAGTTTTGGACAGGGCGGGCCAATTGCCAGCGCTGTTTTGCCAGAGCTCCTGTGGTATTCGGCAAACTGGAGTCGAGGCAATTCAAGTACCCCTTCCATCTGATACAGGACTATCACGTGGAGAGAAATGTGGACATCGTGACAGCTGGCGCGAATACGGAGGCTGTCTACACGAGCAGGGATGGGTTTCTGAAAATCTGGCGCCGTGATGATCAGGGAAAAGCACACATTCTCCGCGTCCTCGGGCCTGGCGACATGATGGGCCTCGAAGCGCTCGCCCAGCCATGCTATTCCGACTCTGCCACATCACTGACTACCGCGAATCTCTGCGAGATACCGGTCTCCGTGCTCGAGAAAGTCAGAAAACGCGAACCGTCGGTGGAGCATGAGTTGGACATCCGCTGGAATCGTCAGATGCAATACACGGAAACGCTGGTAGCGGAAACCTCTGTCGGCGACCCTCGGACAAGAATAGTCAAGCTTCTTAACTATCTGAGCAAGTTCGCCGCGCCAAGTGCCTGTCCCCATTTAAGCCGCTCGGATATGGCCGCGATGGTCGGTATCTCCAAAGGAACGGCGGCGCGGGTTATCGCCGAGCTCAAACGAGCCTCATTATTCAAGGAAACCAGAGAGCACCTGTATTTCGATCCCGAAAGGCTCTCGAGCTTCATTTCCTAGAGTGTGAACTGCGTCACAGTTCTGAAGTCCCTTAGCGGCCGGGACTGCCCGCCCTCAGTCTCGAATAGGTATCTTGCGCAGCGATTCATACCATTCTCTAAGGCGCTCCGGTTTGGGCCCAAAAAGCCGGCAGGGCTGCCGGCTCCGGGGCGCCGCAAGAGGTGTAGTCATGAAACGGCTAATAGTAACCGCATTGACGGCCGCATCGGCTTTGTTCAGTGCTCAAGCAATTGCCGACATCGTAGACTACGAACCCATTGAGGGCCCAAGCATGGTCTCAGATGGGGCATCTACGAATAAGGTAAAAATTGCTCGAACTTCAGATGGCACCATATTTGCGATTTACGGTGAGACACAGGATGTCGACCTGAGCGGAAATTCGCTGGTTTGGAACGCCAAAGCTTCCAAGACCCAGAAGCCAAATGACATCGTCATCAAATACTCGACAGATAAAGGAGCTACGTGGAGTGATGCGCTCAATATCGACAACACGGCCGCGTTGTCCTCAGGGAGAGGAATTTTGGTGGCAGAGGGCATGCCGCTGCTGGATCCGTTGACGGAAACACCTGACCTGGTCAACGATCCCAATGCAGTGGACTACCCTGGTGATTCCGATAAACCGAACGTCTTTAACGTCGGGAATAACATTGTCGTGACCTTCAGCAGCAAGTACTGCGCAGGCGGTGAACAGCGATTCATCGTCTACCCGGAGCTCAATGGCATTACTATTCCTTATAGCTGCCTGCACGCGGCTCGCCTGGTCTGGAACCCAAAAACGAAGGCATTCAATACTTACGACGCCTGGGCCGGCTTGCCCTACAAAACGGAGCAGCTAACAACCGGCATCCGCGACGTCAAACAAGACGCCCACCGGGGAAATAAGTTCGCACACGTTGCCAACTGGCAAGAAGACCCACTGGGTCTGAAACTCGGCGAGGGTGCAGGCCCCGGACACGGTGCCTCAGGCGCGAATGTGAACCACGGCACGGATATCTGGTTCGCGCACCTGCCAGTCCTTAACGCTGAGGGAACCGGACCCGACACCGCCAGGTTCGTCAATGAGAGCTGGAGCGTGCCGGTACGTGTCACAAGTAATGTGTTTATGTCCGGTCCGCTGCAAGGCCGAGATGTCGCAACCCACGCACCGGGTGACTATGACAGAGGTAACGTGGGGGCAGCACGCTCGAACATCGGGCTTATCGACGATAACGTGGTCATGGCCTATGAGGAAACCAAAGGCACGGAAGGCTGCGAGGACGGCAAGTACGTCCGATTCCAGTCCTTCAGATTCGACTCTCCGCCACTCGGCGGGGCACATGGTTGCATCATCAGTGACCCTACGCAAAACGCACGACGCGTACGGCTCCTTGTGCAGTCTGCCACCAACGAGGTTCCTCTGTTGTTTATTTACAAGCAAGGGGATTACACGCAAGGCGGTCCTTCGGACATTATGCTGCGCCGGGCAGTGGGTGGCTTCCAGCCTGAAAACCTGCAGCCAGCTGTGGACGTAGAAAACTGCCGGGCAAGCATTCTCGACGGACTCGATCCAATTTCGATGATTCGTCCAGAGGTCCATGAAGCAGCAATGAACCTTAGTGGCTCGCGCGAAATCGGCGGACAGGCGGGAACCGGAGTCATGGGTGAGGTGATCGACACCGACGCAAATCCACTCGAAAGCGCGCTGGCGCATCGTGGAATGATGCGCGGCTCCAAAATCCTGTTGGGATATAGCTACGTACCGGACCTCGCTCAATTTCTCTATCTGGATGATGCGACGCCCTACAACTTCCTGGTGCGACGCTCTACCGACGGAGGCGCCACGTGGTCCGATGCAATTAATCTCACGCCGGAGGTTACGGCTGAGTCTGGATACACGGTGAAAGAACCCCGTATCGTCAAGGCACCGAAGAGCACACCAAAGTGCCCCACGAATCCGACCGATTGCTTGGACCCCAATGTGATTTATGTCGCCTATGGACTGCAGGAAAACGTCTACGATCATTACGAGGAAGCTGGCGATGTTGACATCTACATGCGGGTGACTATGGATGGCGGCCAAAGCTTCTCAGCACCGCAGTCTCTTACTGGTGGCGATGCGCTCTTCGGCGCGCCTGATGCTATCGAGGACTTCGAGACACAAATCAGAATGCGTCCGGACGGCCGCGAGGCCTACATTGTCTGGTCGGGTTATGACGGGACCGCGAAGAATGCCCTGTATCGAAAGGCACTCGTTGTTGGCGACACGCTGGAGGTCAGCACGGTTTCCAATATCACGTCCCAGGTTACGGTGATACCTGCAGAACAGTCACACGTTACGCTGACCGATGTTAGCTGGGGTTCGCTTGCAGGACTTCCTGAAGTACCGCTGGACTATGATTTTCCTCATGGCGTGCTGGACTTCACGGTAACGAACGTCAATGCCGGCACATCCATCGATGTGACGGTGATCTTCGAAGAGCCGCTGCCTGCAGGGACTGAGTACTTCAAGTACGGACCGACTCTCGATAATGTGGCGGATCACTGGTACTCGGTGCCCGCCGTCATCGAAGGTAATACGATCACTTACACGATTACCGATGGACAAAATGGTGATAACGACCTCACCGTCAATGGCATAATCGTTGATCCCGCAGCACCTGTGGTCTTTTCACCTGCGCCTGCTCCGGTCACACCAAATGTGAGCTCGGGTGGCTCATCCGGAGGTTGCACGATGAGCGGTGACAATACGCAGAATCACACGCTGTTGCTGCTGTTGGCACTCAGCCTGATTTACATCGCTCGACAGAGCAAAGCATAACGACAAGCTCAGAGCGTGAGTCATACGAGGGGCATTCCGCGAGGGATGCCCCTCTTACGTTGGCCGCTGGCCGGCGTTCAACCCCAATACAGCCAGACGAATCCAAAGTTGTACAATACGTGTAACGAGATCGCGGCGTGCACGCCGTGACGTTCCCGGAAGAATCCAAAAACGAGGCTTGGCACGATTATCATCGCGGCCCAGGCTGGGACGGTACGCAGCAGATGAGCACTGGCGAAAATGATACTGGTCACGATATTTGCAATGGTCAGCGGGCCGATCTTATTTCTGCCCCAGCGGGTACGGAGCAAGCTGCCTTGAAGTAGCCCGCGAAATACAAGTTCCTCAGCCACCGGATATACGACAACCGCCAACAAGAATTTCTGCGGCTGTGCGAAGGGCCAGGAAAGATCGGCTGCCGTCGGGTAAAGCAGGGACAGCAAGAACCAGACGGCCGGTCCCGCGAGCGCGGCCAGCGCGAATACCGGGTCACGAAAAAGAGGCCTTACTGAGACTTGTTCTGGCACCGGACAAGCATAATCTTGCGAACGACCAAGTGCACCTGCGATTCACTCCCGAAATTTACCTTGGTTTCGCAAAAGGCTGTCCGTTTCGGGCACATAGGTAACACATTCAGCTGAATCAACGGCTGCCAGCCAGCAGCCGATCCGCTAGTATGGCCAGTCTTCGCATCGCACCCGGACCTGATCATGAGTCCATTTACACGC
>JAHHLP010000354.1 GCA_018679295.1 Rhodothermia bacterium | reverse complement strand
GGTGAAAGCGCCTCAGGGGCGCAAGGTGTTTTCTGACATCTTGATTGACGAATGCGAAAACACTATAATTAAATTGCACAAACGATTGCGCAATTTGGAGATGTTTTACTAGCAAGGTGCCGGTGAGCGTCTTAAACAGTTTCCGGGTACAACCATGATCACATCATCGACAAAGAGCGACATCAAGGTCACGGCCGAACAGCAAGAACAGTATCGCGAGGAGGGCTACTTCATTCTGGAGAACGTTCTCGCACATGACGAACTCGAGATGCTGCGAGCAAAGTGTGATGGCCTGGTGGCGCATCAGGAAGCAGAGATGGATCGACTCGGCACTGATGAGCTGGAGCTCAGTCGTCGGGGCAGTCGCTACTTTGTTTTCCTCGCGTTCAAGGATCACCCCGATTTGGCAAGCTTTATTTTCAGCGATCGATTTGCTGAGATATGTCGTGCTACCGTCGGTGACAATGCCCTTCTTTTCTGGGAACAGTTCGTTGTAAAAGGGACGAGCGGGACAAAGAAGGCCGCCTTCTCGTGGCACCAGGATGCCGGCTACGTGGACGGCCTTCCCGTGCCGCCGTATGTCAACACGTGGATAGCGCTCGACGATGTATCGGAGGACAACGGTACCATTTACATACTCCCGTATTCGAAGGCGGGCACGCGCGAGCGAGTCGAGCACAAGGTGGACCCCGATACGGGCGATCGGATTGGGTACTTCGGCGATGAGACTGGGGTGCCCGTAGTCGCACCTGCCGGATCGATCGCCGTGTTCTCCAGCACGTCATTTCATCGGTCAGGATCCAACAGAACACCAAATCGCCGCCGTGCCTACGCGCTTCAATTCGCGAGAGAAGTCGTTCACCGGGACGACGGCTCCGTCATGGGGCTTGAGGAGTGGTTCCTCCGAAACGGAAAACGCGTACGATAGACTACAGGGTTCGATATGCTAACTCAAGACCAAGTAGCGGCCACTCAGGAGCGAGCGGCGAAAATGCTCCGCAGCGTCGGTATTGTGTTGACTACTGAGGAGGAACAGGATATCGAGATTGCGGACTTCGGCCTCGACGACCTGGAACGCACCGGCCTTGAACTAATCGTCTACGAAAACAACGACCGATATTGCGCCAAGGAGCTGGTGCTGTTTCCACGGCAAACGTGTCCCGAGCACCGGCACCCTCCCATCGGAAGCGACCCCGGCAAGCAGGAGACCTTCCGATGCAGGTGGGGGATGGTCTGGCTCTACGTCGAAGGTCCGTCCACAACTCGGATTCAGGCGCGAATTCCGCAAGGCGACGAAACCTATTACACCGTCTTCAACGAGATAGAACTGCACCCCGGTCAACAGTACACGATACCGCCTAATACGCTCCACTGGTTTCAGGCGGGTGACGAGGGCGCTGTAGTCTCCGAGTTCTCCAGCACGAGCCGTGACAAGTACGACGTGTGGACTGACCCGCGCATCAAAAGGATTCCGGAAATAGCGGAAGGCTAAACTGACGCGCAAACGAGAGGTAACGGCTGATGGCCGATATTCTTTTCGACGAAGAGCCTGACCTCTCGGCAGTTGACGGTAGGTGGGTAGCCGTAATCGGTTATGGCAATCAAGGTCGTTCGCAAGCGCTGAACATGCGCGACAGCGGGCTGACAGTTGTGGTCGGCGGCATTGAGGACGAGTCACTTCAGCGGGCGCGTGCCGACGGCTTCCCGACCACATCGATCTCGGAGGCAGTCGACTGCGCTAGCATTATCTTTCTGCTACTTCCGGACGAAGTTCAGCGCGAGGTTTACTCGAGAGACATTCGGGAACGGCTTCGTTCCGGGCAGACTCTCAATTTTGCCCACGGATACAATATTCGGTTCGGGTACATTCGAGCCCCTGACGACATCGACGTCGTCATGGTCGCGCCACGTATGATCGGCGTCGGTGTGCGAGAACTCTTCGTCGCCGGCGGGGGAAGCCCGGCGTTTGTTGCCGTGGAGCAGGACGCGTCGGGCCAAGCATGGCCAACGGTGATGGCGCTGGCAGGGGCCATTGGCTGTACACGAGGCGGCGTTCTGCAGACAACGTTTGCCGAAGAAACCGAACTGGACCTGTTTTCCGAGCAGGCGATCTGGCCGTCCATTCTGAAGCTGCTAACACTTTCGTACGAGGTCCTCACTGAGTGCGGCTATCAGCCCGAGGCGGTCGTGATGGAGGCATACGCCTCCAAAGAGCCGGCCCGAGTATTCGAGAAGATGGCGGAACTGGGTCTCTTCCGGCAGACGCGACTGCATTCGAGGACGAGTCAGTTCGGAACGCTCTCCCGAATGGAGAAGGTGCTTCCACGTGATTTTCGTTCGATCCTCGAAGCGACGATCGATACCATCCGAAGCGGTGAGTTCTCGGACGAGTGGGAGCGTGAGCGCGAATCGGGTTATCGCGAATTCGAACGTTTGCATGCGGAAGCGCGACGGCATCCGATTAACCGTGTCGAGGACAAGCTTCGTTCTGGCTCCGCGTCTGACCAGCTAGCCGAGAAGAGCAGCCGCTGATTTATGGTTTGCTATTGTTTCGCAATTATTGCTGCAGAGTATGACCACTCCCGCTAACCGCATGAAGGTTTGTCGGCTTCACGGGCGGTACGACGTCCGCGTCAGCGAAGAGTCTATTCCAAGAGGTGTGGTCGGAAATGAGCTCGTGCGCCTGACGTGTGTGGGTATTTGTGGTTCCGACCTCCACTGGTACGAGGAAGGTGGCATCGGAGACGCGCAGTTCGAGCGTCCTCTTGTTTTGGGGCACGAGCCAGCAGGGGTAATCTTCGACGGACCACGGGAGGGTACACGGGTGGCCGTTGATCCCGCTGTTTCCTGTGACCGCTGTTCCTTTTGCGCTGAGGGCAATCCCAACCTCTGTTCCGATCTTCGATTTGCCGGGCATGGACTCGAAGACGGTGCCTTTCGGGAGATGATGGTCTGGCCGTCCTCATCGCTCATCCCGGTACCAGATGTACTTTCAGATCTCGAGATTGCCATGCTCGAACCGCTTGGTGTGGCAATCCATGCGGTTAGTCTCGGAAAAGTGCGTCCGGATGTGACCGTAGCGGTCTTCGGGTGCGGCCCGATCGGATTGTTGATACTGCAGGTGGTGCTTAATGCTGGTGCGGGTCGAGTGGTGGCAACTGACAGGTTGCCTCACAGGCTTGAAGCGGCTCGGCGCCTGGGTGCCGCCGAGACGGTCCTCGCCGGCCAAGACGGCGAGGTCGAGGCGGTGTTGGCAGCGACCAACGGTGAGGGAGTAGCTGTAGGCTTCGAAGCCGCCACAGAAAACGCGGCGGTCGAAACGGCGATTGCGTGCGCGCGCCCCGGAGGGCGAGTCGTGCTTGTAGGTATCCCGGACGACGACCGCACATCCTTTTCCGCGTCGATTGCTCGAAGAAAAGGGTTGACGATCAAGCTCGCAAGGCGGATGAAGCACACTTACCCGCGTGCGATAAAGTATGTCGTCGACAAGAAGATCGACGTTGCATCACTCGTGTCACACCGCTTCTCTATTGATCAGGCTGCTGAGGCATTTGCTGTGGCGAGTGGTCGTAACGGCCTCAAGGTAGTAATAGACCCTACATGAAAGCACCAGTCAGTTTCTCCAGCCTCGCCATATCTGGCATCGACGAGTTCGTTTTTGGACATTGTCCGCGTCCGGTCACAACATCAGCCGGTCTCGTCATTGGCGACGGAATCGTCTACCCGGAGCTCAACTTCACCCTGCCGGCCATGCAAATATCCGGATCCACCATGCCGGAGGTCAGGGCGATCTACTCGAGGATGATCGATGACGCATGTGATCGTGCCATCCAACTACATGTTGCAGGTCTTGTCGTCGAGTTTGAGCTGCTGCCTGAATTGACCCGCGAGCCTTCGTGGGGGGCGGAAGTGACTGCGCTCTTGAGGGAGCGACTCGAACACTTCGAGGCATCGCATGGTCTCAAGAGTGTCCTGCGTGTCACCCCGAACGATGTGAGAGAGTTCGAGCGTCCTCCACGTCTCCGAAGTGGTCCTCTCTGGGAATCAATGATGGCGAGCTTCGATCGGTGTGCTCGCGAAGGAGCCACGTTTCTTTCAATCGAGTCTACTGGTGGAAAGGAACTGCATGACGATGCGCTTCTCTACGGCGATCTCGAGGCGGCGGTGTTTTCGCTCGGAGTGCTTGGCAGCCGCGACATGGAGTTTCTCTGGAAGAAGATCGTGGACATCGCGGAGTCGACAGGAACTATTGCGGCGGGCGACACCGGATGTGGCTTCGCGAACACGGCCATGACGCTGGCTCAAAATAAATATATCCCGTCCGTATGGGCTGCTGTCGATCGCGTCATGACCGTTCCGCGAAGTCTCGTAGCCTTTGAGTGTGGTGCCGTTGGACCAAGCAAAGACTGCGCGTATGAGGGGCCCTATTTGAAGGCGATTACAGGCTGCCCGATATCCCTCGAAGGATCAGAGGCCGCGTGCGCACACTCGTCACCGGTCGGCAACATTGCCCGCGCAGTGGCAGACCTCTGGAGCAACGAGTCGATACAGGATGTGCAGCTTCTCGGCGGACCGGCACCCACCGTTTCGCTAGAGCAACTCGTGTATGCGACAAGACTTATGAACACGGCCACGGCGCGAGGATCCGTCGAGGCCCGTTTTCTTCGAGACCTCTTTGCGGCGTCGGATTCGTCTCTCGACCCTCAGGCATTCATTTTGCGACCGGACGTAGTGCTTCGCCTGTCCGAAGAAATCGTACAGGAATCGACTGCATACGGGCGAACGCGGCGAGCCGCTGTTGCCACGCTCGCGGTACTGCGGGAGGCGTGTAACGAAGAGGAGTTGATACTGTCTTCGCGGGAACTGAAGTGGCTTGACCGCCTGTCCAGCCAAGCAGATGAGCTTCCCGAGGACGAAGAGCAGTTTATCGATCGTATGGTCGCAAAGACCAGCGTCGAGTCAGTGCGACTGGAGGATTACGATCTTGCCACCGGTTCCATGAAGTGATGGGAGAATGTCTGCGTACTCCATTGGTCTCGATTTTGGAACTGAGGAAGCGCGTGCTCTGCTTGTAGACCTCAGTGCGGGAAGCGAGGTGGCGGTTGAGCATTACCGTTATCGGCACGGAGTCATCACTTCAACACTCCCGGTAGATGAACCTTCCGAGCCGCTCGGAACGTCGTGGGCGCTTCAGGATCCGGAGGATTACCTGAGGGCGATTGGCACTGCCGTGCCGTCGCTGTTGAGGCGATCGGACGTGGGCCCGGAGGAGGTCGTCGGAGTCGGCGTGTCGTTCACCTCGTGCACTATGCTTCCCGTAACGGCGGAGGGGAGGCCGCTGTGCACGTTGCTTCAGTACCGGCGAAATCCCCACGCATGGGTCAAGCTGTGGAAACACCATACGCCACAGCCACAGGCGCGGCGTATTGAGGATCTTGCTCGGACTCGAAAGGAAGGTTGGCTGCCGCGTTACGGAGACAGCGTCTCGTCGGAATGGCTATTTCCCAAAATCCTCGAGACCCTCGAGATGTCTCCAGACATCTATGAGGCGGCGGATTACTTCATTGAGGCGGCCGATTGGATTACATGGAAGCTGACTGGCCTTTGTCAAATGAGTGCATGCACCGCGGGGTATAAGGCCTTTTGGTCGTCGGATAGGGGTTTTCCATCTCGTTCCTTCTTTGCCGAGATACACCCAAAACTGGAGGCGGTGGTGTCGACCAAGCTGCCACCGCGCGTGACGCCGGTGGGTGCGACTGCGGGTCTTCTTTGCGAAGAGGCAAGTCGTCTTAACGGACTTCGTGCGGGCACACCAGTGGCGACTCCGATCATCGACGCACACTCGTCCGCACTCGGAGCTACGGTTACACGGCCAGGCCGAATGGTTTTGATAATGGGAACGAGTCTCTGTCAGATTCTACTAGCCGAATCGCTCAGGCCGGTACGTGGAATTGCCGGCGCCGTCGAAGGCGGGGTGGTTCCCGGCTTGGTTGGATACGAAGCCGGACAGCCCAGTCTCGGCGATACATTTGCTTGGGCGGCAAATACGCTTTCGGTTGAGGGCGCGGAGTCCGAAGCGGATCGGTTCTTGGCGCTGGAAGACGGTGCGGCTCAACTGAGGCCGGGCGGTACGGGTCTGCTCGCTCTGGACTGGCTCAACGGCAACCGCTCAATACTGGATGATTCGGAGCTCTCCGGGATGCTGATTGGACTTACCCTGAGTACGTCGGCTTACGAAGTCTACCGGGCGTTGATGGAAGCGTGTGCCTTCGGGGCGCGAGTGGTCATTGAGGAGTTCGAAGCGCAGGGTGTTCCAGCGGAAGATCTCGTGGCATGCGGTGGATTGGCACATAGCACCAGGTTACTTCCGCAAATAATTGCCGATGTCTGCGGAAGGACCATACGTGTAGCAGAGTCGTCGGAAACGTCGGCCCTCGGGGCTGCAATCTATGGCGGTGTTGCGGCGGGTCCATCACGCAGCGGATTTCGATCGGTAGACGAGGCGGTTGCGCGTGTTGCGCGGTTGGAGGACCGGCAGTTCGTTCCCAACGCGGGCGCTGAGCGGATCTATGACCACCTCTACGCTGAGTACCGGACGCTTCACGATTATCTAGGAAAGCAGAACTCTGTGATGAAAGTCCTGAGGCAACTTCGTGAGGGTAGTACGGAGCCCTGACCGGAATGCCGCTCCGGAGTCCGCGCTCAATCTGGGCATTACACGACAAAAAACAGGTTCCTGCGCACTCACCTCATTTAGTCCCTTGACTTTTCTAGGTGTCGAGCGTAACCTCCGCAAGTGTGCGCAATCGATTGTGCTCGCAGTAGGGTGTCCGCATTTTGTGAACGCACAGGCGCGATTTGCGGCTAGGGGATCTTTGTCCGGAGGTTGGTCATCGCTGCTACCTTGAACGACATTGCAACAAAGGCCGGTGTCTCGGTCTCGACAGCGTCCAGGGTCTTGAACAACAAGGCCTCGGAGTATCGAATCAGTGAGGACACCGAAACACTAGTACGGAAAGTGGCCCAGGACCTCGGCTATCGGCCGAATCACGTTGCTCGTGGACTGCGTCTGCAAACAACGAACACAGTGGGCCTTGTGGCTCCCGACATCTCAAACCCTTTCTTTGCCTCCATTGTGAAGCGCGTCCAAACGGTCGCACATGATCTCGGATATAGCCTGGTCGTGTGCAATACGAATGAGGATAGTGAGCTCGAGGAGGAGCACCTAAACCTCCTCGACCGGAAGAGGGTCGATGGACTAATTGCGATGCCGGTGGGACAGGATTCCAGTGAGTATCACGCCTGGATCGAGACGGGCGTGCCGTTGGTCCTGGTCGATCGCTGTTTTGACGATCTCGATGTACCGTCAGTCGTGGTCGACAACTACGCGGGAGCGTATCAAGCGACATCCTTTCTCGCGGACTCCGGACATCGACGAATCGCGTTTATTCAGGGACTTCCCGGTACGTATACGAATTCCGAGCGGCTTCGCGGATATCGGGACGCGCTGCACGACCACGAGCTTTACCAGGACGACCGCTTGGTTGTTGGTGGCGACTTTCGCGAAGAGAACGGATACATAGAGACAAAATTGCTGCTGGGATTGGACGATCGACCGACGGTCATCTTCGCTAGCAGTGACTTGATTACTCTTGGCGCGTTGAAGGCGATCTATGAGGATGGTCTGGAGATTCCTCGGGACTTATCCCTTCTTAGCTTCGACGACTTCGACTTCGCCCCTTTTCTCAAGTGCCCGTTGACGGTTGTGCGGCAGCCAAGAGAGTTGATGGGAGAGGTAGCCATGAAGCTCCTCGCTCAGCAGCTCGAAAATGCTTCGGCAGAGAAGAAGAGGGTCGTGCTCAGGCCGGAGTTTATTCTAAGAGATTCAGTGGCACCTGTGAACGTAGAGCCTGCATCCGAGACGACATGAAACAGACTCGAAATCATTACTGGCATTCGCTTGGCACGCTCGTGTCTTGTTTAGTGAGGCCTGCTTCGAGATTCATCCACCTTATGCGTGCCAAAAAGCACAAACGATTGCGTAGCTGCTCCGGATTGGCGACTCGTTGCTGCGTAAGCGTGCTGATCACGCTTGTTGGAGGGCTTGTTGTTGTTGGCTGCGACAGCGATTCGAATCCTCTTGCTCCCTACACCGGCGAGCGCGAGCTGATCCTTCAACGTGTTACGTCGAGCGCGCGACCACATATGCAGTGGGTCGGCGGGCGAGTCGGGGCCATCGGCGTCAACCGCGGCGCCAAAGCCGCCCTGGATACTACGCTTGTCTGGATCATGGCCGCGTCTGATAACGAGATCAGCTCCGCAGTCGTCGTGGATGATCGGCTTGACATAGATCTCGTTGCTCAGGTCGGCGGAACACCGCTGGACAGTCTTGAGGATGGGGCTGAGTATACATTCTGGCTGGCCGAGTCGGAGGTCTATAATGCCGGGCTGTCGGCAGACCGCCGCAATGATTTCACCTTTGTCGACACCACCTTCACGTTGTCGTATCAACTGCGAGGCCGGGTCGGGGGTGACGGATCGTTTATATCCGACATCTCCATCGTGAGGGACCAGACACTCACGAGTGATGAATACCACATCATGTGGTCCCCCGCAGCGACCGGTGTGCGCCGGCTTGCCATTCGTCAGGGCTCCTCAGGTGGTTTCACCGATCTCGTCTGGGACTTGATCGCTGAAGATGAAAACGTTGCCGGCATTAGTCCTCCGGTGACGATAGGGACGGCCCCGGCCGGGGTCATCGTAGGGGCCCAGTGGCCGGACGGGGGATTCGATGCGTCGACCTACACGCTGTGGATGGTGAACGAGAGCTGGAATGGCAGCTTCAGCATTCGGGCTTCGGGCTATGCGTTCTTTCAGATCTTCTCGTCAAACTTCGAATAGCCCGTGCGTTACCTCATCCTCGTAATACTGCTTGTTTCCTCTTCGCTGTCCGCTAGCTGCGGTAGTGCTCCAGACGCTCGCAACGACGGCCGCGTTGTAATCACTTTTTGGCACAGCTTCGTCTCGTCAACGATTCCTGCTCTCGAACAACTCATTACCCGGTTCGAACGCGAGCACCCCGATATCCGCGTCAACGCCCAGTATATCCCGACCGGAGATGCGCTTGTTCAGAAGCTCGTCACCGCAGTGCAGAGCAATACGGCGCCGGATATTTCCTGGATTCACTCACACTATCTGGAGGAGCTCGTCGAGGCGGATGCCGTCTTCGCGATGGACGAGTTCATTAACGGCGCCAACGGCCTGACGGCGGAAGAGCTGGACGACATCTACCCGGCCCTGATCCAATATGCTTCGTGGCAGGGAACGATGTTTAGCATGCCCATGGAGGCCACAAATCTTGGCATCCTGTATAACCGGGATCACTTCAGGGCCGCTGGACTGGATCCGGACCGTCCTCCAGCAACGTGGTCGCAGATGCGCGACTACGTGCAGAAGCTCACAGTTGACGAGAACGGAGACGGGCGGATGGAACGCGTCGGGTTTATGGTTCCGGGTGTTCCGGCTGACGGCCCGCAAGGTCCCTACATGATGTGGCAATGGACTCCTTTTCTTTGGCAGGCTGGAGGCTTCCTGGTTAACGAGGAACAGACACGTGTCCTTTTCGGCGAGGAGCCCGGGGTTGAGGCTCTGGCTTTCTGGAAGGATCTCTACGACCTGCAGAACTTGCTCAATTTTACAAACGATCCGGAGGCTGCGTTCATCTCGGGGCAAGCAAGCATGATGCTTGACGGCCCATGGAACTTGCCCCGCTATCCGACGACGCTGAAGGATATGGATTGGGGCATCGCATGGCTACCTGAGGGTCCGGTCAAACGTGCGACAGTTGTTGCGGGCGAGTATCTGGCAATCTTCAAGCAAACGACTCACCCGGACGAAGCGTGGACATTCGTCAAGTGGATTCTTGATCCTGAAATCCAGGCTTTCTGGTCGATGGAATCGGGGTATCTGCCCGTGCGGCAATCC
>JAHHLP010000177.1 GCA_018679295.1 Rhodothermia bacterium | reverse complement strand
TTCCGATTCCTCCGGGGTCTAGTCGCGTCGACTATGTCGAAGTTGCCGCCTAACAATGCACTGCACCAGTCACTTGACCATCGCCTCCTTGCGCTGCCGCTCCAGTCGGCAATCGTCAAGTGCTGGTAAGTTTAAGCGTTAGGCTGCAGCAGATAACTCGTCGTGATCGTCCACCGTGCTCCTAGCGCGAACCGCTCCAGAAAAAGATCGCCGCACGGTAGATCGTTATTTGGGCCGGCCGACCATTAATCTGAGAGTTCGGAGTGGAAATCAACTTACGTCCCAAATCTAGAGAACGACTCTTGTACGACCTCTGCGTCAAGTACGGATTCTGTCTACCTCCTGAGGGATACGACAGAATCATGGATGAACCACCAACGGATCTATCGGAGTTTGTAGAGCTGATTTTTTTGCTTGAGGGGCTCGATCCAGAAACAGCGAACATTCGACTCAAGCGCAAGGTTAGGGACTTGATCGTGCATGCGCATCAACAAGACGCCGTGGTATAAGTAGGCTTGGTCCGGCGGAAAGGCGAAGTAAGATCTCGTGAGCTTAGTTTCTATAGAATGCCCAAATCTAAGGAAGTGGCCTTCGGCTTGGTCGCGCGGTGCAGCCTAACAATGCGCTGCACCCGTCACTTGACTCCTCCCGCCATGCGCTGTCGCTCCCGTTGGGCGGCGTCAAGTGCGTGTGAGCTTAGACGTTAGGCGTCGCATGAGGGTTCTCGCCACGACTTCGCTGGTGCCGATAGTGGCAGTTGCCTCCATCGGCTATGACATTATTTTGATAACTCCGGACCTTGCGGAAAAGAAAGGATTTGCTGTTGCCGTAACGAAGGAGTCGCCGTACTTGCGCGTAGCGGTAACGTATCCTCAGGTCATCGATTCTGCCTGGGAGGCGAGGTATGCGGTTGTAAGCGATACATCCTTGCCAGAAAACGCTCGTTTCTTCGTGCAAGTCGACTTTGACGCCGACAACCCAAAGCCTATCAGGTTCACATTGACAGAGGTCCCTGAGAGTCTCGACGCACAGGTGGATATTCACTATGTTTGTGTCTCGGAGTACGTCAACATTTGCGAGAAGGGCGCACATGCGGTGTATCACCTAAAGTCGACCAGAGAGCTACGGGATCTGGAAGCCTTGACCGATGGTGGAGGCGACGCCTAACAATGCGCTGCACCCGTCACTTGACCCAGCCCGCCTTGCGCTGCCGCTCCAGGCGGCCTGCGTCAATTGCGTGTGAGCTTAGACGTTAGGCGGCGGAACATGCGGACTGCGGCCCACATCCTGGCAGCACTTCTTGTAGCAGCTATGGTTCCGGCCCTCCTCTTTGGGGCTTTCACCGCCTCGATCGAATTAGTCACGCTCGCATTCGTCATCGCATTGGGCCACGCCATTGTACTTGGCGCTCCCGTGGTAGCCATCTTATGGCGAAAGGGATGGATAAACGTCCTCGCTGCTGTCCCGTCTGGATTTGCTATCGGAGCAGCCGGCATCGCAATCTTCACTTGGCCCGTCCAAACTCCTGGGACGAGCGCGTCGACAGGTGGGATCCAAACAATAGTCGACGGAACGCCGACGCTCGCGGGATGGACCCAGTATTTATACGCCGTGGCCACCTTCGGTGCCCTCGGGGCGGCGGGCGGCGTGATGTTCTGGCTTTGGCTCCGTATGGCCGGCGCCTTGCCAGCCGCCGCCGCCGATACACCTGTGCTCAACGTATCGAAGCAGGGAAGTGTGCTTTTTCCGCTCGCCATCGTTGTCTTTGCTATTGGTATACTTTCCTTGCCGACTGTGACAAAGGACCGTTCTTGCCACAACGTACTTCGTGACGGTCGGAGTCACATCAGGTCCCAAGTCAATATCGATCTCGATATCGAAGAGGAGGATTGGCCTGCTCTGCAGGAGATATTCGACTCATTCTCTAGTGTGCATGAGCTGTCCTTCCGTGATGCCAGCGAAGTTCGTCCCGACGTTGTTCGCACACTTTATCTGAGCGTTTGCAACGAAGGGGTTACAATCAGCACGGCCGAGCAGCGGTGGGCATCACAAGGCTATCGGGCCTTTATGGAGGGACGCGGTGTTGGGATTGGGGTGTACGAGACCCAAGAAGATTCGGCTTGGCGCCATGTGGCGCAGCAACTCGTTTCGAGGCTGGAGCAAAGTTGGCCTGACAAAGTACGGTACCGGGACGGAGGCGGCCGTCTCGTGCCGCCGCCGACGAGTCTTTCTGAAGATCAACCCGAATAGGTGCACCGCGCCGCCCCCTAACTATGCGCTGCAGCCGACACTTGACCGCTTCCTCCCTTCGCTGCCGCTCCGGTCGTTCGCCGTCAAGCGCAGCTGAGCTTAGACGTTAGGCTGCAGCAGAAGCAATGTCGTATCCGAAAGTCCACTATGTACCCGAAAGCGGCCGCTCGATAGAATTTGGCTCGATTGGCTGCTACTGACCCATAGCAGAAGTTGGACTTTGGCCGTTTATTCGTTGTTGTCCCGCAACGAATCGTAGCTCTCCCGCTG
>JAHHLP010000125.1 GCA_018679295.1 Rhodothermia bacterium | reverse complement strand
TCGTCCCGTCACCCGGCCAAGCCAGCTCTACGTGATCCAGCGAGAGTGGCCTTAGCACGACGGCTTCGGTGGTCACAAAGCGGCAAACGGCACGTTCTTCGCCCGTGGGCCCCGTCCTCACTTCGGTTCCTTTATCGAGCACTGTGGCCTCGTTGACCTGACCACTCTTGGGCTTGAACTCGGAAATGGCTAGGGCCGGGATGGGCCGCAAGAGGTGAGGGTACAGGAGAGCAAGTAGGCTCTCCGTGTACTCCGGCAGGTCGTCATCGAGTCGTTCGTGGATCCGGCCGGCCAGAAACGCGAAGCCCTCAAAGAGGCGCTCCACGTACGGGTCGCGATCCGTCACGCTGTCCACGTTCAGGAAGCGCGCCTGCTCGGGATGCGCCTCTGCGAAGGCCTTTCCGGCCTCGTGCAGATACCGCATCTCTTCCTCAAAATAGCGTCTCATATAGAGTTACGTCGGTCTGGACTATCCTCTTTGATTCGCTGTCTTACTCGCGACGAGTGTACTGATCGACCTGAACGGCCTCGTTCGATGCGAAAGTCGTTTGTAGCCGAACACGGCGGCCGTCCAACTCGCCGGTCACGATGATCGTCACGCGCATCGACGACGCCTCGGCGGGCTCCTCCCGCACACGGACTTTCGAAAGTCGCGGCTCGTACTTCTCGACCAGATCCTTGATGTATTTCCGGAGATCCTGGCCAGACTCCGGCATCTCGCGGTACAGCGAGCCCAGGTCCGGCAGGCCGAAATCCGGGAGATGTTCGACCGCGTGCCGCCGCGAGTTCAAGAGTCCAGTGAGATTGCTGATTACGCTGTTCAGCCTGTGTGCACTTTCGGGTACCGTTTCAATCGGCTGGCCGTCGGCGAACTGGCCTCGGAGTATATCGTACAGACCCGCGTGCATGATTTGTCCGTAGGAAAATTAGAAGGTCTGAGCCGACCATGAGTCGTGGCATTCGCGATTGCCGACCATATGGTTCCAAGTGATGGCCTCATAGACGAAGCCGTACTCAACCTGGTCGGGCAGAGCGGCGGTGGTTGGCTCAACTCGATTTGGAAACCGAAGCTTGACGCTGTTCACCCGGCCGTTCCGCAATAGGATGTTGAAATACTCTACCTCCTCGCCAGTACCTTCCCGGCTCGGTCTGAAGAATCGGATTCTCACTTCACACACCTGATTTTCCTTCCAAGCCTGGTACATGGAGGGAAGTGCTCGATCGACGCGAGCGAGCACGTAAAGTGCGTTGTGCCTCCGATGCACGCCAACACCGGCCTCCGTGACCAGGCTGACGTCATGCTTGAGTTCGATTACCTCGATGGAGTCGACCCGTTCGAGAGACTCGACCGTCGAACCACCCTGGATGTCTTCCCCGTTCGCATTGACGAACAGGAAACCTGCTGATGCCATCGCTCAGACCTCCAGATTCTCGAAATGCGGATTTGCGGCGGTCTCTTGCAACTGCCGTGCCGCCAACACGAGCACGGCAGTTCAACCGCTTCACAGATTGTGCGAAAATACTCGATGCCCGCGCATGTCCGCGCGGGAAGCAGCACCTCGGCTCTATTTAGCCGCGACCCAGTCGTCGGTATGCTCCAACGTGCCCTCGGTGAACGTCCACGTCACCCTGCTATAGACAAAGCTGTATTCGCACATGTGGGGCAGGTGCTCGAACTTCGCGTCTTTCACATTGGGAACGTCTACCTTGACCGAGGCCACTTTCACTCGCTCGAGTAGAATCGTATAGTACTCGACCTCCGTACCCGTGTCGTCGATTTGATAGAAGCTGAACTTCACGGTATCGTACGTTTCGCCCTCTGTACACGCCTTGTATATGTATGGCGTGGCGGCATCGAATGCCGCCCGAACCTTGAATGGGCTGTGCATGCGAACGCCCGTCAAACGCCCACTGTGAACATCGGTGGGTATGTGGAGATCGTGAGCGACCTCGAGAACCTCTACGGTATCCTCTCTCCCGCCAATCTCTACCGAACCCTTTACGCCGGTATCATTGATGCTCATATAGATTGGAGTTGGCATAGGAAGACCTCCTACGGATTTGTATTAGTATTAGTTTGCATGGGTACGACTGAACCACATCGGATTTGCCTCACTTGGCCTTCGGCATTTTCCCAACCAGCGAAAGGCTTACATCCATTCCTTCGATCTGGAAGTGGGGTTTGATCAGTGTTTCCACTCGAAAGAACCCGGGATTGTCCTCGATGTCATGTACTTTTACCTCGGCGGCGCGAAGCGGGTACTTGGCCACCTGATCGGCAGAGGGGTTCTCCATCTCCGTGACGAGTCCCTTCAGCCACTTGTTAAGCTCATTCTGAATGACCAGCTTGTCTTTCGTCGCGCCGATATTCTCGCGCTGCATAACCTTCAGATAGTGCGCGATACGAGACGCAAGGAAGATGTACGGCAATCGAGAATTGATTCGGCTATTCGCCGTCGCATCAGAATCATCGTACAGCTCGGGCCTTTGGGACGAGTTGGCCGAGAAGAAGCACGCGTAGTCCCGCCCCTGATAATGGCTCAGTGGCATGAACCCAAGGTTCGCACACTCGAACTCGAGCGTTTCATCAATCGGGACTTCCGTCGGAATCTTCATCTGCTTGCCTTTTCCCACGTCGAACAGGTGCACCGGCAGATCCTCGACCATTCCACCGGCCTGAGGCCCCCTTATCTGCACACTCCAGCCGTCGCTCTGGAACGCCCGTACCATGTTCGTCGCGAAAGCGAACGAGGCATTTCCCCAGAGGTACTTGTCGTGGTCGGGTCCTTTTACGTTCTCTTCGTAGTTGAAGGCCTTCACCGGACTGCTCTCTTCGCCGTACGGAAGACGGAGCATGAACCGGGGGAAAACAAGGCCCACGTACCTTGCGTCGTCTGACGATCGGAACGAGTTCCACTTCGCGAAGTCAGCGGTTTCCATGTACGCCGACAGATCCGGAATCTTCTTCCAGTCCTCCATCGATGACTTGCCGAAAAACTTCGGCCCGATTGCCCCAATGAACGGACAGTGCGCCGAAGCCGAGACCTTAGAGATGTTTGACAGGAGAGCGACGTCGGCCGCAGAGTGATCGAACTCGTAGTTGGATATGATCGCTGCGTACGGATCGGCTCCCGGCTGGTCGTATGCGCCGCTGTAGATCTTTCGGTATAACGGCGACTGGATCAATTCCGGAGAGTCTTCGAACGATTCTCGCATGTCGTCCTTAGACACGTTCAACATCTCGATTCGGACGTTCTTTCGGAAGTCTGTCCGATCCACCATGAATTTGAGTCCGCGCCACGACGACTCCAGCTGCTGAAACTTGTCATTGTGCAGGATTTGGTCAAGCTGCGCACTCATCTTGGCGTCGATTCCGGCAATGAGACCGTCTAGCAGGTGCTTGTCTATCTTCTCGACCGGCTGCTCCAAATCAGCGACGGCCTCGACAAAGACCCGGATAGCTGCAGCCATCATGCCAGACCGATCCTTCTCAGTCACGGAAGAGA
The DNA here is from genome assembly GCA_018679295.1 of Rhodothermia bacterium. GTDB lineage: Bacteria > Bacteroidota > Rhodothermia > Rhodothermales > JABDKH01 > JAHHLP01. The sequence continues at coordinate 5,462 of JAHHLP010000125.1, read as the reverse complement.
CGTCCTTGAAACGCTCAATACTGACCTCCTCGTCCGGCCTTTCTACGTTCACCTTGGAGAGAATGCTGTCCAGTACGTTCTCCTTGGTTTCTTCGGTCTTTACCTCAGCCCCCGTCGATGCTGCTTCTTCCGATTTGGCCATGGCCTAGCTCCTGATTAAGTATTTGTAATCACGTGACGAATAACGGAAGCAGGATCACTCCGACTCGTCGGGCGACTCTTCCGACGCACCGGGAACTACCTTGTCTAACTCGGCCAATAGCTCGGCACGGGCCTTTTCGTCGGATATCACTTCCTCCAGCTTCTTTCGAAAATCTCCGACGCTAATTAGTCGGTTGCGAAGGTCCTGGAGGAGGTTCCTCGCAGCGAGTAGCCGGCTGAGTTCGGGTACCTGCTTAGCAATGGACTCCGGACTGAAGTCGTCCATTCCTTCGAACTTGAGGTCCACTTTCATGTCACCTTCGCCCTTCAGCTTGTTCTCGACGGCGTAGTCCAGGCCGAGGTCATGCGACTTCATCACCTGCTCGAAATTGTCCTTGTTAATGTTGATGATGTCCCGGTCTTCCACCGGAGTGTCAGATTCGCTTCCGGCAAAGTCGCCGGTCACCAACATCCGAAGCGGAAGCTCGACCTTCTTCTTCGCGTCACCCTTCTGAACCTCAAGAAATAGGTTGATTCGAGCGGGTGGCTTTTCGTGTTGAAAGCTCTTTGCCATTTTCTATCGCCTCTCTTTTTCGTACGACGGGACGAGACCGGCTCGTGTCATAGGCAACTCCGCGCATCTGCGGTCGGACACACGATTCCCGCCATCTGTCTGCGACCGCGAGATAGCATCACGGCGCACAATTAAATGACCGACCAGCACACCGACCCCGGCATGACCCGTAAAATCCATACTTGAGCATGCTCGCGCCGGCCCTCCTTATTATTGGGCTCAAAGTAATCATTAGGATGAAAAAAGCAACATGATGTGGCACCCGCGGCTAGCTCCCGGCCGTGATATCTTGACAATCTCGCATCAGTACTGCGAATCAAGTTCTTCTATTTCTTGCCTGACAGCGACAGGGCGAACCCGGCGTCAAGGCGAACGATTTTCTCGAAGATGTCCTCGGTATCCTCTTTCAGCGCCGCCTTCTCAGCAGCAGCAGCCGCTTTCGTTATCGCCCGGTAACAACTGTACAGTTGCGACCACGCCTCGAGAGCCAGGTCCGGGTCCCAAGAGTCGAGGCCGTGTGCAACGATATCTTTGTCCAGGTTCTCCAGGATGGGCCTCGCTACCGCCGCCTTGCCGCCCTTCATGCAAAGCGAGGCCAGATACAATTGCCTCCTGAAGCGATCCTTTGCAGACTTGTCCCGGTCGGAGCCTTCTTGCATGATGGCGAGCGCTCCAGCCAGATCGCCCTTCTGTAATTTCTTGGTCGCCTCCTTCTGCTGCTCTTGGAGCTCTCCGGGCTGATCACTCGACGTCACCGCCGCCAATTGGACAGCCTCCGAGCCGGTGAGCGCGTTCACGACCTCGGCTTGCAACCATTCCTCCGTCAACCCGCTCGCGAACGCTGTACCGTCTGAGTACGTCAGCGAGGGAAGGGAAGGAAGTCGACGGATGAGGATTGCTGTCTCCTCAACGACGGCCTGGCGCGCCGCAAGATAGTCTTGGCCGAGCACGCTCATCGCCTCGGCCAACAACCGCTGCAGGTCGAGCCAAAGATGAAAGGAGCCAGCCTGAAAAGAAGCCTCTCCCTCCTCGACGAGTTTTTCCGCCTCGCCCTCACCGAGGAGCCCCTCGAGAAATGCCCGCCTCTGCTGCAGGGGGGCAGGGATTCTCGTTTTTCCGGACTCGTTTGGCGGCTCGGTCTTGATCTGGCTCCATCGTAGCGCGCGAAGGACCCGGTACGGTACGGGATTCGTCTTGTCGCTCTGTCGCAGGAACGATGACGCTTTCGTCACGGCCGTGTTGGCCTCCGTGGGTGAACTGATTTCGGTCAGTGCGGCCGCCGCGGTCGAAGAGTCTAGTCCTGCTGATTCGTTGGTCGGAGCGGCATCCGGCGCCGGAGTTGGCGCATCAGCCGGTTTGTCCTTCGGCAGTCGGCGCAGGATCTCCTCCAGCGCCCGCTTGAGCCCACTGAGAACGGGAGCGTGTTCTCCCATTTCGCTCAAAGTGAACTCCTGGAGCTGTGCCAGACGCGCCAACGAAGTTTCCACAGGTTCGCGATCTGATACCTCGGGTCGCCACCCTTCGAGCAACCCGGTTGCCCTCTCGGCGAAGAACTGAAGCGCACTTCGTCGCGCCGCCATTCTCCTCTTGGCCGGATACAGACCATCCCAATACGTATCGCAAAGCATATTCAGTACGCCCACACCCTCAGCCAGTCCAGGCAGCCCACGCGTCATGGTGAGCCCCACGGCGAGATAAGAGGCTACCAGGATGTCCTTCGTCTTTTCGGACAGAAGCTTCTGCGACAGGCGCGCAACCAGTTCATAGTCGTGTTCACTGAGCTTGTCAATCTCATCCTTGATCGACTCTAACTCCTCTTCGTAGGCGACATTTTCTCCGCACGGCGTGGCCTTCGAGATCGGCTTTGCAAGCGATTCGATTAGCTGGGAGGCCTCTTCGGCTCCGGCAGCAGCCGACTCACTTGTCGCAGCTTCGCTCGATGCGGCCTCAACCTCAACGCCTGCGGCGTCATCCGTATGTTCTTCAGCTTCCGCCAACTGTCCGTCCAGGTCTAATCATGAATCGAGCGTTATAAATCCCCCACTATCCAAGGCGTTGAACAAAGTCCAAAAGGGACAACCCCTCCGACTCGATCAGGCTACCATAGAGAGCAGGGATCGACAGCGCAACCTCCGCCGCGCTACGACCACCAAGGTCTTCGAGAAGAAAGACATCGTCACAGGCAGTAGGAACTCTCAGCGTCTGCAGGAAGGCGCTTGCCGGCGCCTTGGCCATATTCACGTAAAGCGACGGTGCCGCCCCGAACGGGGCTCCACTTCTCGACCAGATGAGCATCGGGTATGTTTGCGGGCATCCCGTAATGCGCTGGCAAGACTCGAGCCAGAAGCTGACTCCTGCACGGACGAGACGCGGGTCTTCGCACAGCGGAAAGACTATTCCGAGGCCGAGCGGCGGCGGGCATTTTCCTCTTAGTGGTAAAAGCAGGTCAAATAAGTTCTTGAAGAGCGCGTATTTGCGGACGTCCTCAAAGCTTCCCCAAGACTGCTCACAGAACTCCTTGAAACCGATCTCCTGCAACACATCTCCGTAAGCACGCGACGGTTCAAAGCCCTTATAGATTGGTGCAGTTGTGTCCTCAAGCTGTTGCAATAGGTCTGCAATCTGCAGTCGTCCGTCAACGACATCATTCACGATCGTCGAGGTGAGATCGAAAAAACTCTTAAAGCTAAACGGAAGTTGGGCAATCGGCGACAAACGCAGATTCGGCTGCGCCCATTCGGTAGCTACAAAGAACGGAAATCGGCGCCCACTTGAATCCCTACTCGGCCTCAACGCACCTACCAGTACGTTGGCATGATCGTCGGACCAGAAGACGAAGTTGGAGGCGCCGGCTGCGTCATACGATTCGATGAGTGTGTCGGCGTTCTTTTGTTGAGCGGCAATAAGGCCGGACTGAATCCAACGATCGATCGAACGGTGCGTGTCGCTCGCCGTATTGTACCGGACAAAGTCGGCGTGCGAGGGCGTCTTCCCGAAGAAGGAAATGTTCGGTACTTCCGTCACGCTCCTGCTGGTCGTTTGCTAGTCAAGTCTCGATGGTACTCTGATCTCGAAGAAGCTGCGGGTATCGGCGAAGGGGTTGGCCGCCTGTCGTGTACTCACGTTATATCTGGCCACTACTCCCCGGCCGACATCCCAACGGAATTCGTACTGCGTTGAGTTGACCCGCGTGCGATCTGCCGCCCTGATCAGTTTGAACCAGGCCCAGTGGCCAGAATACTGGATCGGGTCGAGTTCGCCCTGCTGAGTCGATACGCGGAGTCGGGCATCCGGGCTGCCAGGCCACTGAATGGTACTGGAGATGGGTCGTCCCATGGTGTATGTGGACATCTGACCATGAACGTCAATGTTGTACTGTGAGGCGCGCGGCGCATTAGCGTTCGCGTAGTTAGGAAGCTCCGGTGTCAGCTCGAACGTGAGGCGGAGTGCCTCGCCCTCAAAGAGCGCCTCCCCAATCCTATCGGCTCCATTTAAGGCATCCGATGTGACCGCCGAGATCGCGATACCCTGGTTGAGCCAAGTCCGTGAAGTCCTCATGTCGTCTCTGAGGAAAGGCTCCAAGACTTCAGCGTAGAAGCTGCTAATGGTGCCCTGGGCTGGCCGGAAGAAACGCTCGAAATCGTCGATCGGAACGTCGTCCGTAATCGACGCCTGGTCTACCGGAAACCGGCCGGCCAGTTTGGACCGGAACTCGTCATAGACCTCATCCTGCCAGCGTTGGTTTAGGTAATCCTGGCTGGAGTTCAGAATTGCCTGCCATGCGAGAACGATCGGCCGATCGAACAGCTGGTCTCGGATTGAAGGGTGCAAAGTGGACAACGACGATCGAATTTCTTCTCTCGCCGTAGCGAGCTCGCCGCCCCGCTGGTCGATGACGTCGGCGGCAAGCTCGGCAATCCTTGATCCGTCGGTCTTGATCGACTCCAGCGTCTCTCCAAGACGTCCTAGAACGCTGAGGGCCTGAATGAGACTGGCATCGGCCGTCCCGGTCGCGGCTCCCGGAGCATTCAATTCGTGGAGCGCTTTGAACCGGCGTTTAACCGGGTTACTCGAGCCATCTCCGTCGAGTTGCTCGGTGGCCTGATCCATCAGTGAGCCGGATCCGAACGTGTTGTAGGTCGCCTTCGCAAGGATGTATAGTATCGGAGAGCGGTCAGGGTCTCCGAGACTTATCAGCCTTCTTGCGGCGGCATCAACGTCACGCAGAGCTTGATATTCAATGCCGGTCAGGAATGCGTGCCAGGTCGCACCGTACTCCTCCATGTACAGGTTCGTCATCCGATTGTGGACTTCGTTGGAGGAGGTCTCGGACTCGGGTGATACGTCTCGCGACGCAATGACCCAATCATCACGATTGGGGTCTTCGCTTTCCGTCTCGATGCGATTCTCGACGAAACCGTCCCACCCGTCCTGAGTGAAAACAGCAGGTATCTGCCGGTCGAGCGCGAAAAAATCTACGTTCAACCCGTCAAGCACATCGGAATACAGTGAGTAAGTGCCGAGAGCCTCCTCGCCCGACCGCTTCAGCCGAGCATACAGCCGCTCGGCGCTGATGGGCTCTGAGATGATTCGCTCGACGCGAGTGACGAGCAGTTCGTCGTGCTCGAACGGTTGCGCGTGACCCGCGCGGAGCCCGTCGACGAACGCTTCCACAAGGCCTCGGGCCGTTGCCCCCTCGTCGTTCCCCGCTGCGGATCGAGAGGCCCGCGTGCGGATCGAATCGGAT
>JAHHLP010000199.1 GCA_018679295.1 Rhodothermia bacterium | reverse complement strand
CGCGGAACTCGGGCTGAAGACACCCTCGGACGTAGGACCGTATATCGCGATTGTCGTCCACGACGAGAACGATGGATGCCTCGGCGCTGACATGAGGGTCGAGACTTTCCAAGCCGATGGCCCCCTTGCCGTCAGCATCCGCTGCTACCATTTCGACCATAGAAATCTGCGAGACCATGTCGTCGGCCTCGGTCTCGGAGGTCGTGTCCGCAATCTGGGTGGGCTCGAGGTGGTCACTGCCGACGGGAATGGAAACGATGAACGTGGCGCCCGAGCCACTGACGCTCTGCACCCTGATTGAGCCGGAATGGAGCTCCACCAGCTCACGAGCCAGCGACAGGCCGATGCCTGTCCCCTCTTGAAGTTGCGACATCGTGCCGTCGACCTGATGGTAGCGATCGAATATGCTTTCGATCTCATGTTCAGGTATTCCCGGACCCGTGTCCGCGACGGAGATCTCGACATATTGGTCGGACCGTGCTCCCGGCGTTTCGCGTGTCCCAACGGCAACGTCGACCCGCCCACCCTTGGGAGTAAACTTGACGGCATTCGACAGCAAGTTGAAAAGGACTTTCTCGATCTTCTCGGGGTCGAAGTAGATCTCCGGGACCTCAGCCTCTGAATCGAACACCAGGTCGATCTCTCTTTCAAGTGCAAAGCCAGTAAACGACAGCACGATCCCTTCCGCGAAAGCAGCGAGGTCTCCAGGGCGGGCGCGGAGTTCCATCTTCCCACTCTCCAGCTTCGCAAGGTCCAGCAATTGATTGATGAGTCGAAGCAGGCGGCGTCCATTGCGCAACATGATCTCAAGCTGGCCGCGAAGCAGCCCATTCATATTGCCGTAGGCGCCCGTCAACGAGTTCTCCAATGGGCCGAGCAGGAGGGTCAGCGGAGTTCGCAGTTCGTGGGAGATATTGTTAAAGAACTTCGTCTTGAATCGGTAGAGCTCCGACAGAGAGGTTGCCTGTGCTTCAAGCTGATCCTTGGCTTCCAGCAGGTCGTGCGTGCGTCGATCAACCTCCTGCTCGAGTTCCCGCTGCTTAACCTTCAGGTGCCTTACGCGAATCCCGTAGGCAAGAAAGGCGAGGAGAAGGAGAGAAAAGACGCAGAAAACCCAGAAGAGCTTGGTCTGATAGAACGCCGGCGCGAGACTGAGCGACACAATCGCCTCGCGGTCGCTCCAAACGAGATCACTGTTAGCGGCTACGACGTGAAATCGATACTCGCCCGGATCCAGGTTCGTATAGGTGGCGGTACGACGGTTCCCCGCATCGTTCCAACTCGTTTCATACCCATCAAGTCGGTAACGGTACTGTACGTCGTCCGCGTCGACGAAGCTGAGACCCACGTAATCAAATTCAATCTTGTGACGTCCCGGCCCAAGTTCAATGGTTTCAGTTACCGGCATGTCGTCGCCGTCCACACGAACCTGCTCAATTACCACAGGCGGCGGTACCGGATTTGGCTGCAGCGAGGACGGATCAATGGAGACTACTCCACGAACAGACGGAAACCAGAGACGGCCGTCGGCAGACTTCCATCCGGCCGGCTGAAATCCGCCATTCAGTTCGTAACTCTTCAGGCCATCACTCTTGTTGAACGAGGTCGAGCGAACCAAACCAATGACCCCGTCCGCAAGCTGATTCAGCATCTCCTTCGATACGTAGAAGATGCCCTTGTTGCAACTCATCCAAAGGTTGCCCCGATCGTCTTCAAGAATTTGATAGACATTGTCGTTGAAAAGGCCGTCTTCCGTAGTAATGGTGCGTACCGACCCATTTCTAATCCGGGTTAGGCCGCCACCGTACGTCCCGATCCACACTGTTTCAGTGTTGTCCTCGTACACCGCAAGCACGGTGTTGCTTTCAAGGCCTTGGTCCATGGTCAGACTGGAGACGGTACCATCCGGCGATAGGATGTTCAAGCCCGCGTCATACGTGCCGACCCAGACTTCACCGTTGGTTCGCTCAAGCACGGACATGACTATCTCACTGGTCAAGCCATCCTCGCTGGTAATAGCGTCCAGTTCGCCGTCGTCGTAAACGCCGAGGCCAGCATCCGTGCCAATCCATACCCGCCCGGAAGGTCCTCGATAAAGCGCGCTGATACCGTTTCCGGGCAAGCCGTCACGGACGGTGTAGGTCCTGATGCGGTTGTTATCGAGGACGTTGACACCGGAACGAAACGTCCCGACCCAAAGCCTGCCCTCGCCATCACCGTAGATGCTCGTCACGAGGTCGCTGCTCAAGCCGTCGCGCGTGGAGTAGTAGGTGATCTCGCCGTCCAGGAGACGGTTCAGACCGCCACCTTCTGTGCCAACCCAAATGGCGTTCCTCGAATCACCATACACGGCCAGCGCCATGTCATGCGACAGCCCCTCCTCTTCCGAGTACGTAGTGAACTTTCCACTTCTCAGTCGATTCAGACCACCGCCTTCTGTCCCAATCCAGACGCTTCCCTCTCGGTCTTGGTACAAAGCCAATATCCTGTCATGCGAAAGACCATCCGAGGCGTCGAAGAAATCGATCGCGGCCCCTCGGATGCGGGCGATGCCTTCACCATCCAGACCGATCCAGATATGGTCTCCGCTGTCGTGCAGTATTGACTGGACTGGATGGGCGAATCGTTGTTCGCGACTCCGAAAATCGGTGAAGACCCCGTCCCGATAACGAGACAATCCTGACTCGGTACCGATCCAAAGAGCACCCTCTTCGTCACCCGCAAGTGACATGACGAAATTGTTGGGAAGCCCGTCGCTCTCGTCGAAGGCCGTAACACGACCGTGATTGATACGAAACAATCCATTCCGCGAACCGACCCACACCGCTCCATACCGGTCTCGGGTCAGTGCACGTATAAAATCAACCGGTTGACTCTCGTCGAGAAGGACCCTCTCGAAGGCACCGTTCACTCCAACAAAAAGGCCGGCATCGGCAGTACCGATGTAAATCTCGCCGTCAACGCCTTCCGCCATGGCGTTGACTACTTTTCCTTGCAGACCGGATTCGTTTCCTACCGTCGTGAACGTGTCGTTCTCAAAACGGACCAATCCCCCGCCCATGGTTCCGATCCAAAGTCGACCCGGAGTATCCTCGAGAAGGACGCGAATGCTGTGGCTTTCGCGAAGGGCGTCAACGGACCGCTTGTCAAAGACTCGAAAGCTTTGGCCATTGTAGCGTACGAGCCCCTCTTCGGTACCAAGCCAGAGGTAACCGTCCGAAGTTTGAAAGATGGCTCTGACCGAATTCTGAGGGAGGCCGTCTTCGATGCGCCAGACGTCGTGTACGAGCTGCGTGATCGCCTGAGGACTGCCGGGGACGACCGGCTGTGCCAGAAGCGCAGATCCCATCGGCACAACCATCGCAAGAGCCATGACGAATATCGTGATGCGCCAGCTACGGGCATGTCGACCGGCGGGTGACCGATTCTGGTCACGCTCGTGGTGGGGGTACGGAGCCCGGCGTGAGGTTCGGGACACTATCGTGAGATTTGCCTTTTTTGGAAACGGTCCTCAAGTCAGAAATCGACCTGCCACCCGTCATCTTAAGG
>JAHHLP010000007.1 GCA_018679295.1 Rhodothermia bacterium | reverse complement strand
CTGTGACCCCACTCGCTGATGCAGTGGGCCTCGTCAACGGCTACGGTCCGGATGGGAAGCGACTGACAGCGCTCAAGAAACACCTCACTCCGGAGTCTTTCGGGCGAAACGTATAAGAGACGATATTTTCCGAAACGTGCATCTGTGAGCCGCTGATCGGACTCGCGTATACCCGTCGCGGAATCGATAGCCGTTGCAGCCACCCCCTTTCGGGCAAGCGACTCGACCTGGTCTCGCATCAAGGCGATGATGGGAGAAATCACGAGGGTCAGGCCAGACGACATCACGGCCGGCAGCTGATAACAGATCGACTTCCCTGTTCCCGTGGGCAGGACGCCTACCACATCACGGCCCATGCAGACAGCTTCAATGATCGGCCACTGTCCTTCACGAAACGACCTATAACCCCACCGGTCAAGCAACACCATCTCGGCTTTCCGGCGCGACGGTTTCGATTCGTATTTTGGTGACCTTGGCGATGCCACGGACTCTGCCATTCCTTTTAAGTGTAGAAGTCCACTCGTGGCCCACCGATCAACAAGAAGGCACGCATGTCCCCTTCCGACCGTTCAGCACATCCTCGAGTATCTATCATCGTGGTTTCGTGGAATGCCGTGGATCTGCTTCGGGAGTTCATGCCAACCGTTGCCGCAACGGACTATCCAGACTTTGAGATTATCCTTGCCGACAACGCATCCGAGGATGGGTCGGCTCAGTGGGTGCAAAATAACCTGCCCGACATTCGAATAGTCCGTCACGATCGAAACTATGCGTTCTGCGGCGGCAACAACCGGGCATACCCTTATGCGACCGGCGAATACGTCGTGTTCCTGAACAACGACGTCAAAGTGGAACCCGATTGGCTTCGGCCGCTAGTGAAACAGATGGAGTCCGACAAATCCATCGCGGCGATTCAGCCCAAGGTTTTGAGTTACCGGCAACAAGATCGGTTCGAGTACGCCGGTGCGGCCGGCGGATTCCTGGACCGATTTGGCTACCCTTTTGCGCGTGGGCGCATCTTCTTCAAGACGGAAATCGATCGCGGACAGTATGATGATTTCCGTGATGTCTTCTGGGCTACGGGTGCAGCCATGATGATCCGCCGCTCAGCCGTCGACGAGGTGGGACTGTTCGATGAGGCATTCGTGATGCACATGGAGGAGATTGACCTCTGTTGGCGACTGCACCGCGCCGGGCTCCGAGTTGCCGTCGAGCCGCAAAGCGTAGTCTATCACCTCGGAGCTGCATCATTGGCTGAGACGAGTCCCCGCAAAGCCTACCTGAACTTCCGCAACAACCTGTTGACACTTTACAAAAACCTCCCACCGACCACTTGGCGAAGGGTTGCACCGGCTCGTGCTGTTCTTGACTCGATCGCGATGCTCAGGACCCTCCTTCTCGGTCGACCGCAGGAATCGGCGGCAATCGCCCGGGCCTACCGGGACGCGATGAGGATGCGCGGACAATACTCCGACCAGAGGCCCACGGAAGAAACCACCGGTCTTCTGTATGGACGATCGATTGTCGTCGACTATTTCGTTCGAAGGCGGCGTCTTTTCAAGCGGCTTCCCAAACGACACCTCCCTCTATTCCGCAACCCCGGCTGAAGCGCGCTTCGGCCTACGGAGTGCGGACGCTACGGACGCCAAAACAACGACCATCCCGACGATGCCCAGCAAGCCCGGCATTTCATCGAAGAGGAGATAGGCAACTAGTGACCCACCAATGGGCTCCGTCAGCGAAAGGAGTCCGAGGATCGCCGCGGGAATGTACTTGACAGCGTAGTTGAAGGAGCCGTGACCGATGATCTGTGGACCCAACGCCATCAGGGTGCACATCAGGTATACCTTGGGATCAAGGCCGAGCAAGGGTACGCCCCGAATCAAGGCGAGGGCCAGGACGAGCACTGCAACCACCGAGTAGATGCAGAAGACGTACGCCAACCATGACGTCTTGCGACGAACGACGCGGCCAATCAAAAGGTATCCGCTGACCATTAGCGAGGCCGTAGCAGCCAGCAGGTTGCCGTACAGGCTATTCCCCTGAAACGGCGCCGCTGATCCCATGTCTCCCATTCCAATCAGTACGCTACCGCATACGGCAAGGACAATGGCAACGACAGCCCGTTTGGACAATCGCTCTCCCAGGAGGAAGAAGCCGAGTACAGCCAGGAATATCGGGCTCGTGGCTACGAGCACGGAGGCTGCGGCGACTGATGTGTGATAGAGCGATTCAATCCATAGGACGAAATGAGCTGCCAGCAACACTCCGGATGCGATGATGAGCCGGATGTCGCGCGCATCAAACTGCCGAACCTCCTCCCCGATGCGGCCCACGGCAAAGGGGGCCAGCATCGCGACAGCGAACAGGGTTCTCCAGACTGCGAGACTGAGCGCAGGGGCATCCGTTGCCAGGCGGATGAGTATCGGGCTCAGGGCGAAGCTGACGAGCCCAGCGACGACAAGGGGATATACGGCGAACGGATGTCCTTCCGTCTCGGACGTTCGGGAGCGCTGCGGCATTGATGTGGTGATTTCCTGCGCCCGACCCTAGCGTAGGCGATCCATGGATCGAACGAGTTCGATGTCCTTGCTAATGGCGCGACGAGCCAGGTACAGGAAAATGTACGCCAGCACGGGCAGCCCAAGAGGAAGAATTGACAGGACGTCCGACACGCCGGCGTAGTATGCCCCGACAAAAAGCAATGCAATGAGGGGCAGAAGCAGCAACTGATCGGCGAGCACCAATGTCTTCTGGCGCCGTCGCTGCTTGTAAAGGAAAATGGCACCGAAAGAGACGGCCGCTATGAGGATTACCAGCGCCGCCGCGACCGGGGTGTACCATGCCCAGGAGTCCGGCGACACCACTCCGTTGGCCACCGGAGTCGCGAGGACTGCTAACGTCGCCAAGCCAAGGTACGCCGACTGGATTCGTTGAATCATGAGGTCGAAGGTTGGGACAGGAGGTCGTCAAACGAGACCGCTGACACGGTCCGCCAGCTTCTCCGCGAATTCTATCGTGGAGCACTTGCCACCTACGTCAGCGGTCAAGTGCTCGCCATCTGCGTATGTGCCATGCAGCGCGTCATGCACGGCATCCGCTGCCTTCACCTCGCCGAGGTGTCGCAGCATCATCTCACCTGAGCGAATGAGAGCGGTGGGGTTGGCTTTGTTCTGACCGGCGATGTCCGGCGCGCTCCCGTGAACCGCTTCAAATACTGCGCAATCGTCACCGATATTGGCACCCGCAACAACACCGAGCCCTCCGACCAAGCCAGCGCAAAGGTCGCTCAGAATGTCACCAAACAGGTTAGTGGTCACGATGCAGTCATATCTCTCGGGAAACATGACGAGTTGCATCGCCATGTTATCGATAATCCTGTCGTTCATCTCCACGGACGCGTGCCGACGTGATTCTTCTTCAGCCAAGTCGAGGAAGAGCCGTCCGGCCGCCTTCAGGATATTCGCCTTGTGCACGATCGTGACAAGACGGCGTCCATGTGTTTCCGCGTAGTCGAACGAGAATCTGATGATTCGCTCCGACCCCGCCCGCGTAATCCTTGCTATCGAGTCGACGATCTCCAGACGTTCGTCCAGATTCTCGATGCCCGAGTAAAGGCCCTCGGTATTCTCCCTGAAGATGATCAGATCAACATTTTCAAACGGCGTCTTGAGACCGGGCAGTGACTTGCAGGGGCGGACATTAGCGTACAGCTCCAGTTTCTGCCGAAGACCGACGTTTACGCTCTTGAATCCGCGACCCAAGGGTGTCGTGACCGGGCCCTTGAGGGCGATGCCGTTACTGCCAATTGAGTCGAGGATGTGTTTTGGCAGCGGATCACCATACTTGTCCAGGGCGGATTCGCCGATTTCCTCAAACCGCTCCCACTCGAACTTCACCCCCGTTGCCTCGAGAACCGTTGTGGTGGCGTCTACCACTTCTGGACCGATACCGTCGCCGACAAGAAGTGTAACGTTGTGGGTCATCGAAAATTCGTCTTGCTGGTACGGGTGAACGAATTTCGATGATAAAGAAAAAGCCCTACCTCAGGCAGGGCTTTGACCGTCCGATGAACGGAATACTAGATAAATTTACAGCTCTCGCTTCGTAGAGTAGTTGATGCGCAATGTCCCGGCTTGGCGCAGCTCTTGCTGCACATCGAGCACAATGCCCATCTCAGACGTTTCATCGACGCGAAGCGAAACGATGAGCTTGGGCTGCTCTAACAGCTTGCGATACATGACAGTGCGAATCGCGTTCACGTCGTCGATCAGAGCGTCGTCTATCTGAACGGCCGTATCCCCGAGCTTATTACCCGGGAGTTTTTTCGGCCCCACATAGAGATAGCTGACAAGCCTCTTCTGGTCGATCTTCGTTAGCGCCTCGGCCCTTGGAAGGAGAGTCCGAACCTGCACCGTCGTTTCGCGAAGCACCGTGGTGACCATGAAGAATATCAGCAGCATGAAGATGATGTCCGGCAGCGAAGCCAGCGGTATCTCCTGCTTGGTTGATGTCTTCTTTTTAAAGTGACTCGACATGTCGATTGCTCAGGATTTCGTGATCACGACGGATCAGGTTCTGCGATCGAAATCGCGGCTGGTATCTTGTCTCGTACCTCGTTGTCCTTACTGTCTCCGAGTTCGGCCACGTAGTCCTTGTAGTTCGGAAACCCGAGCTTACGCGCCTCGCCGTCCCAGACCTCGAAGTAGCCCATCCAGACCTCGTCCAGAACACCAACGTAGCTTTCGTACGGTGTTTGTCGGGCTGTCTTGATGGACACCACCGCCTTTCTGGCGGACTCGGCGTAGTTGGGATCGGCGCCGTCGTTGGTGATGTGCTTTATCACCTCACCACGCACGAGATTAATCGCAGACGGCTTGTCTTCCAGGAGGACTGCCCCCTGATCGCTGATGAGGATTTTCAGCATGTTCCGTTCCTTCACGGGCGGAGGATCCTGCTCTTGGTCGAGTGGCGGCGGCAGTACCATGCCGATGCCCGTGTCGACGTCGATCGTAGTCGTTACAAGGAAGAAGATCAGGAGCAGGAATGCGATGTCCGCCATCGACGCCATCGGGATCTCGGCTTCCCGACTCTTCTTCTTTTTCAGCAGAGCTGCCATAGGACTATAGAGGTTGGTTGATTCCTGCTAACGGAGGCCTACCAGTCCGCGAACACTCGAGAAGAGCATCGCCAGTATTGCGATGCACAACATGATCAGGATGGAGTAGATCGCCGCGCTTGCCCAATCGCCCATCGCGAATCCGAGCACCACCAGAAGCACGACCGGCAGGAGCACTGCAGCCGTCGTCATCGGGCTAACCTTGCCATGAGCAAAGCTGCGGATTCCGAACAGCAGCATTGAGAGCAGTGCCAAACCCGTCACTGCAAGAACAACTGTGATTCCTATAAAAGGGACACCCATCGGTATACCTGTCTTTTTGCAGTTGGAAAGACGTTATGAGGTGCCGGGGCTCTCAGCAACCGGCCGACCGGCCTGCAGCAGCACGAGCGAGTCGATGAGCTCGAGCGCCGACTCTTCCATATCCACGACAATACGATCCACTTTCGAGGTGGCGTAGTTGTAGAAGAACTGCAGGATGATGGCCGTAATCAGACCGAACACGGTGGTGAGCAGAGCGACCTTGATACCGCCGGCGACGAGGCTTGGCGAGATGTCACCCGCGACCTCAATGGCGTCGAAGGCCTCGACCATTCCCCAAACCGTCCCGAGGAAGCCGAACATCGGCGCCAGCGAGATGAAGAGGGAAAGCCAGACCAGGCCTCGCTCGAGAAAGCTCATCTCGATCGATCCATAGGAGATGACGGCCTTCTCAACGGCCTCGATACCCTCGTCGTGGCGCAGAAGCCCCGCCTGAAAAACGGAAGCGACCGGACCGCGCGTGTTAGCGCAAACCTCTTCTGCTGCCGGGATGCCACCGCCCTGAAGCGCGTCTTTCACGTTCACGATGAACTGGCGGGTGTTGATGTCCGCCCGGTTCAGGGTGATAATCCGCTCGAAGGCAATGGCAAGACCGAGAATCAGGGTGACGAGAATCGGCCACATGAATCCGCCGTCATTCCCCTCATTAAACTTCTCAACGAGTACGTTGATCAGGCCAGGGTCTGCGGCCTCCTGCGGCAGCAACATGAACACACTATACAGCCCCATGGATGATTTCCTCCGCTAGTATCCGATACATTGTGTTGAGTCCAACCGCCTGTCCGAATCGTTCAAGAGTGTCCCACGCGAGAGGCGAAGCGATGCGAATGGTCAGATCCCAAATGAGAAAGCGTAAATACGATAATATCCATTCCCGCGCGTATTGTCAACGCGAAAGGGGTCCCTGACTGGCGTCCGAAGTACCGGGTTGGCGGGGTTGGACTAGTGGAAGAAACGGGACGCGAAATATGCTTGCCGCGAGATGAAAACGGCGGTCGTTTACCGCCTTATGGCGCTTCCGGATACCTCCGCAAATGCCAGCGACTCCGCCCGCTTCCAGAGCGACCCGGCCTCCGACAGAAT